>NZ_JBEZIR010000139.1:0-22431 GCF_040651175.1 Kitasatospora sp. NPDC048540 | reverse complement strand
CGCGCCAGCGCGGGCGGGCCAGCGCGGCCAGCGGGATCAGCCAGAGCACGTACTGCGGCGAGTAGACCTTGTTGGTCAGCACGAAGGCGGCGACCACCAGGAAGGCCAGCTGCGCGAAGCGCGGGCGCCTGGGCGCGGACAGCGCCAGCCAGCCGACGCCCAGGCAGCAGGCCACCAGCAGCGCGCCGATCCAGGTGTTGAGGGTGGACAGCTGCTGGTTGCGGTCCTGCATGAGGATCAGCCAGAACGAGCCGAAGTCCTCCTTGCGGGTCTGGCTGAAGGTGTAGAAGGTCGCCCAGCCGTCCCGGTTGGCGATGAACACCGGCAGGTTGACCAGCAGCCAGGCGCCCGCCGCGCCGCCGAGCGCCTGCCCGAAGGCCCGCCAGCGGCCGGCCCGCCAGCAGAGCACCAGCAGCGGGCCGAGCAGCAGGACCGGGTAGAGCTTGGCCGCGGTGGCCAGGCCGATGAAGACACCGGCCCAGCCGGGGCGGGAGTTGGCCCAGTAGGCCATCGCGACCGCGGTGAGCGCGACCGCCAGCAGGTCCCAGTTGATGGTGGCGTCCAGCGCCAGGCAGGGGGCCAGCGCGAACAGCAGCGCGTCCCAGGGCCGTCGGCGATGGGTCCGCGAGACCGCGACCACCGCGACCACCACGCAGATCAGCAGCATCGCCGCGTTGACCGTCCAGAACCACTGCTCGCGGTGCTCCAGCGTGCCGTCCGGCGTGGTCAGCCAGGCCGCGACCTGCATGAACAGGCCGGTGAGCACCGGGTACTCCAGGTACTGCATGTCCGGTGACGGCGAGGGCAGCTTGTCCAGGTAGGGGTGCAGCCCCTGGTCGAAGCCGCGGCCCGAGTACAGGTGCGGGACGTCGCTGTAGCAGGCGTGGGTGTACTGGGCGGTCGCGCCGTGGAACCAGCCGCCGTCGTAGCACGGCAGCTTCTGGACCATCCCGAGCAGGTAGACGGCGATCACGACCAGGGCCAGGAATCGGGCCGGGATCCACCAGGAGGTGCCGAGCAGCGCCCGGCGCCCGGGCGGGCCGCCGAGCAGTTCGCTGCCGGCGGCCGCCACCGGATCCTCGTCCGCGGGGACGACCACGGTGTTGGGCTGCGGGCCCTCGGCCGCGGCCGGGGCGGAGGCGGGCCCGGCGGCCTCGTCAGGCGTGCTCGACGTCATGGCGGACATACTGCCGCACCAACGGCCCCACGAGGAGACTGCCCTCCCAACACGCCGCGTCCGGACGGCAGAACGCCGGCGGCCCCGGGAACGGGACCGCCGGCGTTCTGCTGCTGCCGGTGGAGCGGGTCAGGGAATCGGGAGCCCGCTCGGTGAGCCGCTCGACGACGGTGAGGACGACGGCGACTTGGTGCCGGTCGGCTTCCCAGTCCGGGTCGGGCCGGTCGACGGGCAGAGCGGCCCGAGCAGGCAGGACGGACCCGGGTCCGGCGTGGTCGTGCTCGCCGACGGGCTGGTCGACGGCGCAGCCGTCGGGCCCGGCTGGACATCGGTCGGGGCCGCCGCGGACGGCGAGTCGCTCGGCGAGGCCGAGGCGGAGGCCGAGGCCGGCGCACCGGAGGAGTCGACTTCCTCACCGATCGGCTCGGGGTTCGGGAAGTCCACCTTGGGCTGGCCGTTGAGGGCAGCCTTCATGTACCGGGTGAAGATGTCGGTCGGGAAGTCACCACCGTGCACGGAGGCGTGCCCGGCGGTGCCGTTGAGCGACAGCAGCTTCGAGGTACCCGGCTCCTCACGCCACATGCCGACCGCGGTGGTCAGCTGCGGGGTGTAGCCGACCCACCAGGCCGAGGTGCCGGCGTCGGTGGTACCGGTCTTGCCGGCCACCGGGCGGCCGAGCTCGTTGGTCTTGCTACCGGTACCGGCCTTGGCCACGTTCTCCAGCACGTCGGTGACGTTGTCCGCGACCGCCTGGTCGAGCACCGCCTTGGGCGCCGACTTGGTGAAGGCCGGCACCGCCGTGCCGTTGTAGGTCAGCTTGCTCACCGAGTACGGGTCGGCCTGCTGACCGCGCGCGGCGAACACCGAGTAGGCGGTGGCCATCCGGATCGAGCTCGGCGTCGAGGTGCCCAGCGGGTAGGTCAGGGTGGAGTTGGCGACCAGGCTCTCCTTGCGCAGGCCCAGCTTGAGAACCATGTCCTCGACGGCCTTGCCGCCGACGTCCTGGCCGAGCTGGACGAACGGCACGTTGTACGAGTACTGCATCGCCGTCTTGAGCGAGACGTAGCCCGGGCTGGTCTTGCTGTCGTTGCGCTGATGGTACGGCTTGCCGTCGTCGCCGATGGCGAGCGAGCCGTCCGACTTGTGGATCTCGGAGTTGTCGTCGGCCAGGTACTTCGACGCGCTGTTGATCCGCTTGGGCTTGCCCTGGTCGTCGGTCTGGGTCAGCACGCCGGTCTGCATCGCGGTGGCCAGGACGAACGGCTTGAAGGTCGAGCCGACCGGGATACCGGTGGAGTCCGCGTTGTTGGAGTAGTGCCCGTTCTCGATGCCGGGCCCGCCGTACAGCGCCACGATCGCACCGTCGCCCGGCCGCACCGAGGCGGCACCGACCTGGACGAACTTGTCCGCCTCGCGCTTGTCCGGCTTCAGCGAGTCGGCCTGCACGTCGTCGACGGCCTTCTTCAGCTGCTCCACCTTGTCCTTCTCGAAGGTGGTGTAGATCTGGTAGCCGCCCTGGTCGATCTTCTGCTGGGTGATCGACGGGTCCTTGCTGGTCAGGTACTTGTTGACGGTGTCGACCAGGTAGTAGACCTCACCGTTCATGTTGGCCGGCGCCTTGCGGGCGATCGGCTCCGGGAAGGTCTTGCCGCAGGCGTCGCTGTCGGCCTGGCTGAGCTTCTTGGTGGCCACCATCCGGGACAGGATCCAGGTCCAGCGCTCCTGCATGTTCTTGCGGTTGCCGTCGCTCAGCGTCGGGTCGTAGACCGCGGCGCCCTTGAGCAGGGCGGCCAGCATCGCGCCCTGGCAGACGTTCACGTCCTTGGCGTCGATCCCGTAGTAGGCCTGCGAGGCGGCCTGGATGCCGGTCGCGCCGCGGCCGTACCAGCTGGTGTTCAGGTAGCCGGTGAGGATGTCGTCCTTGGAGAGCTTGCCGTTGATCTTCAGGGTGATGAAGAACTCCTTGACCTTGCGGGTCAGGGTCTGGTCCTGGCTCAGGTAGGCGTTCTTCACGTACTGCTGGGTGATGGTCGAGCCGCCCTGGGTCTCACCGCCGGTGGCCATCTTGTAGACGGCACGGGCGATGCCCTTGGGGTCCACGCCGCTGTCATCGCGGAAGGACTCGTTCTCGGCCGCGATCACCGCGTCCTGCGCCGGGCGGCTTATGTTGGCGAGCTCGACGATCTGGCGGTTGGTGGTGCCCTTGCGGGTCATCTCCGAGCCGTCGGCCCAGTAGTAGATGTTGTTCTGATCGTGCACCAGCTTGTTGACGTCGGGGATCGGCGTCATCTGGTAGGCGACGCCGATGGCGGTGACGCCACCGCCGAAGAAGATCAGGAAGAGGCTCAGCACCAGCTTCCAGGACGGCACCCAGCGGCGGAACCCGCTCTTGCCGAACCGGGGGTAGTCGATGAACCGCTTCTTCCCGGGCTTGCCGGGACCGCCCTTGTCACCGCGGCCGGCCGGACCCGCCGGACCTGCCGGTCCGCTGCCCTTCGCCCCCTGCTTGCGCATCTCGGCGCGGGTCAGCCGGGGCTGCTGGGCGGTCTCCCTGGCACCGCGGCGGATGCCCTCGGAGCGCAGCTCGTCGGAGCCCTGGTCGGGCCCGCCGCCGGGACGGTACCGGGGCGTGCCCTGGGCCGGGCCGCCCTGGCCGTAAGGGCGTTGGCCGTCCGGCCGACGGCCCGGAGGCTGCTCCCCGTCGCCCGGGTTGGACGACCTCCGCCGGTGTTCGCTCATCGTTCAGCAACTCCTCGGTCAGGCCCTGCGGACCTGAAGGCAGGGTTCTCCGGTGCCGAGACCACCGTGCCCCCTGGAGCTGGTGTTTCCTCGGGGGCGGTCCTCGTGCACACGCGACAGCGTACGCACCTCTGAAACCGTACTAATCGGGCATCAGCCGTCAATAGCCTCAAAAAGTCGTCAGATCATTACATGCCCGTTGCCCAGGACCCCTCGCGCGTGCCCGAGGCAGGGAGTCCGGTCCACCCTCCGGTCACCTTGTGATCACCTTCACGCGTGGCCCCCTTGCTCGTTCCGTGACCCAGGTTTACTGTTCTCGATATATCGAGCCGATACATCGGGACGGCATAAGCCACCCCGGCGTGCGGCCGCCACGACTGCGGGGAAGGAGGCGGGCAGGGTGAGCAGGCGCTCCGGAGTGCTGGAATTCGCCGTTCTCGGCCTGCTGCACGACGCCCCGATGCACGGCTACGAGCTGCGCAAGCGGCTCAACGTCCTGCTCGGCTCGTTCCGCGCCTTCTCCTACGGCACGCTGTACCCCTGCCTGAAGAGCCTGGTCGCCCAGGGCTTCCTGGTCGAGGACAACCCGGACTCCGAGTACGTCCCGGCCACCGCGCTCAACGGCAAGCGGTCGAAGATCGTCTACCGGCTCTCCCCGGAGGGCAAGGAGCGCTTCGAGCAGCTGCTCGCCGAGTCCGGGCCGGACGCCTGGGAGGACGAGCACTTCGGTGTGCACTTCGCCTTCTTCGGCCGGACCGACAAGGCCGTGCGGATGCGCGTGCTGGAGGGCCGCCGCAGCCGGCTGGAGGAGCGGCTGGAGCGGATGCGCAGCTCCATCGCCCGGACCCGCGAGCGCTTCGACGACTACACGCTGGAACTCCAGCGGCACGGTCTCGAATCGGTCGAGCGCGAGGTCCGCTGGCTGAACGAGCTGATCGAGACCGAGCGGGCCAACCGCGGCGTGCGCGGCGGGCCGCTCGGCACCCCACAGACTTCGGACGGCCGTGGCCAGGAGGCCGGGTCCTCGGACCCGCCGAGGCCACCGCACGACCGCCCGGGGCGTTCCTGACCGGAACGCTGCACCGCCCGCGCCCGGCGCAGGCGGTAGGTGAGGGCGCCTCGTGCGCCCGTCTGACAAGTAAGACAGTCATACAGATGTTGAACGCGAGAACCGCTGATCCACGGCGGATCTCATGAGATCTCAGGGAGCAACCGGAATGGGTTCGGTTCGCGTAGCCATCGTCGGCGTGGGCAACTGCGCCGCCTCGCTGGTGCAGGGTGTCGAGTACTACAAGGACGCCGACCCGGCCGGCAAGGTCCCCGGGCTGATGCACGTGCAGTTCGGCGACTACCACGTCAAGGACGTGAACTTCGTCGCCGCGTTCGACGTCGACGCCAAGAAGGTCGGCTTCGACCTGGCCGACGCCATCGGCAACAGCGAGAACAACACCATCAAGATCTGCGACGTGCCGCCGACCGGCGTCACCGTCCAGCGTGGCCACACCCTCGACGGCCTGGGCAAGTACTACCGGGAGACCATCGAGGAGTCCGACGAGGCCCCGGTCGACGTCGTCCAGATCCTCAAGGACCGCCAGGTCGACGTCCTCGTCTGCTACCTGCCGGTGGGCTCCGAGGACGCCGCCAAGTTCTACGCCCAGTGCGCCATCGACGCCAAGGTCGCCTTCGTGAACGCCCTCCCGGTGTTCATCGCCGGCACCAAGGAGTGGGCGGACAAGTTCACCGAGGCCGGCGTGCCGATCGTCGGTGACGACATCAAGTCGCAGGTCGGCGCCACCATCACGCACCGCGTGATGGCGAAGCTCTTCGAGGACCGCGGTGTCGTCCTCGAGCGCACCATGCAGCTGAACGTCGGCGGCAACATGGACTTCAAGAACATGCTCGAGCGTGAGCGCCTGGAGTCCAAGAAGATCTCCAAGACGCAGGCCGTCACCTCGCAGATCCGCGACCGTGAGCTGGGCGCCAAGAACGTCCACATCGGCCCGTCCGACTACGTCGCGTGGCTCGACGACCGCAAGTGGGCGTACGTCCGCCTCGAGGGCCGCGCGTTCGGCGACGTCCCGCTGAACCTGGAGTACAAGCTCGAGGTCTGGGACTCCCCGAACTCGGCCGGTGTCATCATCGACGCCGTGCGCGCCGCGAAGATCGCCAAGGACCGCGGCATCGGCGGCCCGATCCTCTCCGCGTCCTCGTACTTCATGAAGTCCCCGCCGGTCCAGTACTTCGACGACGAGGCCCGCGAGAACGTCGAGAAGTTCATCAGCGGCGAGGTCGAGCGCTGAGCCGACGGCTCCGCGGAAGGCCCGGCGCTGTCTCAGCGCCAGCGCACTTCGACGCTCTGTGACCCGAGGGGGTCCCGGTCCACCACCGGGGCCCCTTCGGGCGTCCACGGCCCATGTTTCACGTGAAACATAGGCCGTCGGCATGGCACCCTGGGCGGGTGTCGATCACGGAGCACGACCACCCGCGGACCACGCACCGCACCTCGCTCGGCAGGCTGCTGCGCGGCCGCGACTTTCGGCGCCTGCTCACCGTGCGGATGCTCTCCCAGCTGTCCGACGGCGTCTTCCAGGTCTCGCTGGCCGCTTATGTGATCTTCTCCCCGGAGCGGCAGTCCTCACCGGCCGACATCGCGGCCGTGCTCGCCGTGATGCTGCTGCCGTTCTCGGTGGTCGGCCCGTTCGCCGGGGTGATGCTGGACCGCTGGCGGCGCCGGCGGGTGCTGCAGCTCGGCAACCTGGCCCGGTTCGGGCTCGGACTGGCGACCGCCGGGCTGCTGCTGGCCGGCGCCCCGGAGTGGCTGTTCTTCGCCGCCGCCCTGCTGGTCACCGCACTCAACCGGTTCATCCTGGCCGGGCTGTCGGCCTCCCTCCCCCGGGTCGTCGGGTCCGGCGAGCTGGTCACCGCCAACGCCGTCTCCCCCACCCTCGGCACCATCGCCGCGGCGGCCGGCGGCGGCCTCGGCTTCCTGGTGCACCAACTGCTCCCGCCCGGCCGGCACGCCGACGCCGTCCTGGTGACCCTGGCCGCGGTCCTCTACCTGTGCGCGGCGCTGTCGGCCCAGCGGATCCCCCCTGACCTGCTGGGCCCGGCCCAGCACCCGGACCGCCCGTCGCTGCGCGAGGCCCTGTCCAGCGCCGGACGCGGCCTGCTGGCCGGCGTCCGGCACCTGGTGCACGACTGCCGCCCGGCGGTGCACGCGCTGGCCGCCGTCACGCTCGCCCGGTTCTGCTACGGGGTGCTCATCGTGGTGGTGCTGATGCTCTCCCGGTACACCTTCAACAGCCCCGACGACAGCGCCGGCGGACTGGCCACCCTGGGGCAGGCGGTCGGCGTCTCGGCGGTCGGGTTCTTCCTGGCGGCGGTGGTCAGTCCGTGGTGCACCCGGCGGCTCGGGCTGTCCGGCTGGATGACGGTCTGTCTGGCCTCGGCCGCCGTGTTCGTCCCGGCGCTCGGGCTGTCGTTCGCCGAGGTCCCGGCGATGGCGGCGGCGCTGCTGCTCGGAGTGGTCACCCAGGGCACCAAGATCTGCGCGGACACCGTGGTCCAGGAGTCGGTGGAGGACGAGTACCGGGGGCGGGTCTTCGCCATCTACGACGTCCTGTTCAACATCTCCTTCGTCGCCGCGGCCGGGGTCACCGCGCTGGTGCTGCCGCTCGACGGCCGCTCGACGGCGGTGGTGGCGGGCGTCGCCGCGGTCTACGCCCTCGGCGCCGCGCTCTACGCCCGCGCTGCCCGGCGCACCCCGCCGCACCACGGAGAACCGGCCACCCCCGCGACGACTCGCTAAGGTACGTCAACGCACCAGGCCGTCAACGCGCCAGGCCGTCAAGAGAGTTACTCCGGGGGAAAACCGATGAGCACACCACCGCCCCAGCCGTACGGCTCACCCCAGTACGGCTACCCGCCGCCCGCGCCGCAGCCGTACGGCGGCCCGCCACAGGCGGGATACCCGCAGCCGGGCCACCCGCAGCCGGGGCCGTCGCAGGCCGGGGCACCGCAGGCCGGATGGGGCGGACCGCCCGCGTACGGGCAGCCACCGGCCTACGGGCAGACCCCGTACGCACAGCCCCCGTACGGACAGGCCGCCCAGCCGCCGACCGGGTACGGGCAGCCCGCGCCGGCGGGCGGGTATCCGGCGGGGCCGCAGCCGGCCTGGGGCGAGCCGGCCCAGCCGGCCTGGGGGCAGCCGGGCGGGCCGCCGGCGCAGCCGACCCGGCCCAAGCGGCCGGCGCGGTTCTGGTACCGGCTGGTCGTGGCGTGCCTCGGCGTAGTGATGCTGGTGGTCGGCTTCTTCGTCAGCGACAGCAGCCCGGCCAAGGCGGCGGTCGGCGACTGTGTCCACTCCACCGGCCGCAACGACCTCGACAAGGTCGCCTGCACCGATCCGAAGGCCGACTACGTGGTGCTCAGCCGGTTCAACAACACCACCGACACCACCCGCTGCACCAAGACCCCGGGCACCACCGCCCAGTACTGGGGCTCGTCCGGTCGCCGCTGGCACAAGAAGAAGTACGTCCTGTGCCTGGGCCCCAAGTCACGCCCGACGACCACCACCGCACCGAAGAAGGCCTGAGCCCGGCAGACCGTCAGAAGCAGACCGTCAGAAGGAGAAGCCCTCCAGGCTGTCGGGCACTCCCTCGTCGAGGGCGTCGAGCAGCCGTCGGCGGCGCCGGGCGGCGGTCCGCTCGTCGTCGTCCAGCACGATCCGCTCCAGCCGGTCGACCCGGTCGGCCAGCGCGTCGAGCTTGCGGCTGTTCCCGCCGACCTCGGCCACCAGGGTGTTGAGCACAGGGACGACCGCCGTCGCCACCACCGAGCGCACCACCTGCTCGGCCACCCTGGCGACGGCGGCGTCCACGCTCCCCTCGGGCGGCCCGGGCAGGTTGTCCACAGGCACCGGCCCGCGCTCCTGCGACCCGATCCGCCGCGACTCCTGCTCGGCGTCGAGCAGGTAGCACCGGACCTGACGTGCGGTTTCGCTGTCCCGCAGGAGCATCGCGACGTTCAGCACGGTCCGCCGGGTGAAGAGCGCGAGCGACCGCGCGCGGGACTGGATCCGACAGACTTCCTTCAAGGAAGTCAGTCGGGTACCGGTCGCCACCAGGTACCCGTTCGAGGTCAGCTCGGCCCGGTGGTCGTGCACCAGGGAGTAGACCGCCTGCTCCGGCACCTCGAAGTACGCCGCCACTCCCGCGGTGGTCACGTGGACGTCGTCGGGCAGCAGTCCAGCGCCTTGACCCGGTCCAGCACCTCGACCCGGTCGGCGACCGTCGACCGCATGGTCGGGGACTCCAGCAGCACGGCATCGACAGCCATGACAGCACCTCAGCTCTCCTGGGGACGGCACCTCCGTCTCCCGGGAGTAGCGAACGCGACCGGAACCGACCGTGTCCGAACTACCCGCGAGGAACACACGATCGGGCGGAACAGCTCAAGCCTTGCCCGCCACACCGATCACATGTGCCGCATCCTCACCACCGGCCCCAGCATCACAGTCTGATGACCACACACTCGGACGGACGTTCCGGTCGTCCGTCAGCGATAGAGTCCTGCACTTCACAGACTCCACAGCTCATCTCGGGGGAACCGCCATGTCCGCACCGCCACCGCCCCAGCTCCCGTACGGCTCCCCGGCGGCCGCACCGCCCGCCCCGCCGCTCGCGCAGCCGCCCGCACAGCCCTGGGCGCCGCCCCAGGGCCAGATCCCGGGCCAGTTCCCGGGCCAGGTCCCGGGCCAGGTCCCCGGTCAGCAGCCGTGGGGCCAGCAGCCGTGGGCCCAGCCCGCCGCCCCCGCCGGGTACGGCCCGTACTGCCGCTTCTGCGGATCGATGCCGGCCACGGAAGCCACCATCCGGGGCCACCAGGGCCTCATCGTGATCATGAAGTTCCTGAAGCTCCAGGGACCGTTCTGCCGCACCTGTGGCATCGCCGCACACCGCGACATGACCGCGAAGAGCCTTTGGCAGGGATGGTGGGGCTTCGGCTCCATGCTGATCAACCCCATCACCATGCTGATCAACCTGCCGCAGCGCGCGAAGATCAACAAGCTGGCCCCGCCGGTCCCCGGCGCCCCGGGCACGCCGATGAACCCCGGCAAGCCGCTGTACCGGCGGGTAGCCGTCCTCGGTCTGCTGGTCCCGGCGCTGATCGTCGCTGCGATCGTCTTCGCCGCCCAGCGCGACGCCGACTACGCCTCGGCCGGGGACTGTCTGCAGCGGACCGGGACGGCTTCCAACCCCGATGTGGCCGTGGTGTCCTGCTCCGGGTCCGACGCCGAGTTCAAGGTGCTCGGCCGGTTCGACCACACCGGGGACGGCTCCAAGTGCGAGGCCTACCCGGAGACCACGACCACCTTCGTGCGGACGGTCGACTACTCCCCCAGCTACCTGCTCTGCCTGCGGCGCATCAGCCGCTGACCCTCCCCCGTCAGCCCGCCTCGTTGGCCGCCCACCACTCCCGGAGGGCGGCCACCGCCGCCTCGTGGTCCATCGGGCCGTGCTCGAGCCGGAGCTCCAGCATGTGCCGGTACGCCTGGCCGACCTGCGGGCCGGGCCGCAGGCCGAGCAGCTCCATGATCTGGTTGCCGTCCAGCGCCGGGCGGATGGAGTCCAGTTCCTCCTGCTCCTTGAGCGCGGAGATCCGCTCCTCCAGCGAGTCGTACGTCCGCGCCAGCGCCGCCGCCTTCTTGCGGTTGCGGGTGGTGCAGTCGGAACGGGTCAGCTTGTGCAGGCGCTCCAGCAGCGGCCCGGCGTCGGTGACGTAGCGGCGGACCGCGGAGTCGGTCCACTCGCCGCCGCCGTAGCCGTGGAAGCGCAGGTGGAGCTCGACCAGCCGGGACACCTCGTCGACGAGCTCCTTGGAGTACTTGAGCTCGCGCATCCGCTTGCGGGTCATCTTGGCGCCGACCACCTCGTGGTGGTGGAAGGACACCCGGCCGTCGGACTCGAAGCGCCGGGTCCGCGGCTTGCCGATGTCGTGCAGCAGCGCGGACAGCCGGAGCACCAGGTCCGGGCCGTCCTGTTCCAGCGCGATGGCCTGCTCCAGGACGGTCAGCGAGTGCTCGTAGACGTCCTTGTGCCGGTGGTGCTCGTCCCGCTCCAGCCGCAGCGCCGGCAGTTCGGGCAGCACGTGATCGGCGAGGCCGGTGTCCACCAGCAGGCGCAGCCCCTTGACCGGGTGTGCGGCCAGCAGCAGCTTGTTGAGCTCGGCCTGGACCCGCTCGGCGGAGACGATGGTGATCCGCTCGGCCATCGCCGTCATCGCCTCGACCACCTCGGGTGCGGGGTCGAAGTCGAGCTGGGCGGCGAAGCGGGCGGCCCGCATCATCCGCAGCGGGTCGTCGGAGAAGGACTCCTCGGGGGTGGCGGGGGTGCGCAGCACCCGGGCCTCCAGGTCGTCCAGGCCGTGGTGGGGGTCGACGAAGCCGCGGCCGGGCAGGTCGACGGCCATCGCGTTGACGGTGAAGTCGCGGCGGACCAGGTCCTGCCCGATGGTGTCGCCGTACGTCACCTCGGGCTTGCGGGAGGTCCGGTCGTACGCCTCGCTGCGGTAGGTGGTGATCTCGATCTGGAAGCTGCCGTCCGCGGTGTCCTTGCGCGCGCCGACCGTGCCGAAGGCGATGCCTACGTCCCAGACCGCGTCGGCCCAGCCCTTCACCAGCTTGAGCACCTGCTCGGGGCGGGCGTCGGTGGTGAAGTCGAGGTCGTTGCCGAGCCGGCCCAGCAGGGCGTCCCGGACCGAGCCGCCGACCAGCGCGAGCCGGAATCCGGCATCCTGGAAGCGGCCGGCGATCTCGTCGGCGACCGGGGAGACCCGGAGCAGTTCCTGCAGCCCGCGGGTCTGCGCCTCGCTCAGCCCCGGCAGGGCGGCGACGGCGTGGGAGCTGGAATGATTGGCGCTGGACGCGTTGGCAGTGGACACGGCTCACAAGGGTACGTGCCCGGGCCTCGGGGCCGCCCGCCATATCCGGCCGGGCCACCGTCGCGGTGGCCCGCCCACTCAGGGTCCGGCCCGCAACACTGCGGCGCGGGCAGCGTCGTTACCATGCCGGAGGGGACAGGCGGGACGGACCGCCGCGAACCGGTCGGTCGAGGCTGCCCGGGCACCGTCGGGTGCCGCCGCGGCGCCGTCGGGGCCGGTGTGCGGGCCGGTGGCGCGTGACCGAATTCTTTGGCGACGGACGACGGCGAGGGCGAAGCGCGTGGACCAGCGAAGCGTGGGGTCGGCCCCGGCCGGCGTCCGGCGGACGGCTCTCCCCCGCCGGGCGGTGCGGCGGCTGGGCGGCCTGCTGGCGGCCGGTACGGTCCTGCTGACCGCCACCGCGCTGCCGGCCGCGGCCTCGCCCGCAGCACCGGCGGCCCCCGCCGCCGACTACCCGGCGGCCATGACGATCAGCACGGTCACCCCGGCGGTGGCCGGCGAGAACGGCACCGTGACAGTCACCGGCAAGGTGGTGAACTCCGGCCACGGCGACATCAAGTCCGCCCACATCGGGGTCCGCGCCCCGGTGTCCGGCAAGAAGCTGGGCACCAGGAACGAGGTCATGCTGGTCGCCCAGCGGTCCACGCCGACCGGTACCGACGGGGTCGACGTCACCAACGCCGAGGTCCCGCTCGGCGACCTCACCCCCGGCCAGTCCCACGACTTCAGCATCCCGGTCGCCACCGCGGACCTGGAGCTGTCGAAGTCCGGGGTGTACGAGCTGGCGGTCGACGTCTGGGGCACCTCCGGCGGCGGCCACGAACGGGTGCTGGGCATCGCCCGGACCTTCCTGCCGTACAACGTGGAGCCCACCGACAAGCAGACCCAGCTCTCGGTGGTGTGGCCGATCACGCACGCCCCGGAGCTGGTCGCGCAGACCATGCCGGACAACGACCAGACGCCGGTGCTCCGGGACGACAGCCTGGTCGGCGAGCTGTCCCCCGGCGGCCGGCTCCACCAGCTGGTGACCACCGGCGCCACCCTGCCGAACCTGACCTGGATGGTCGACCCGGACCTGCTGGACACCGTGTTCGCGATGACCAAGCCGTACCGGGTGCAGAAGCCCAACACGGGCGGCGAGTCCGCGCGCGAGGACAACACCGTCCCCGGGACCGGCAGGGACGCCGCGGTGAGCTGGCTGGCCCTGCTGCGCACCTCGGTGGCCACCGCCGGGGACGAGGTGGTCTCGCTGCCGTACGCCGATCCGGACCTGGCGTCGATCGCGCACAACGGTGCTTCCCTGCCGGGGATGGAGACAGCGCTGCGCAAGGCTTCCACGGCCGGCCGGCTGACCGCCGAGGGGAGGCTGGCGGTGGACGTGAAGTCCGACGTTGCCTGGCCCTACCAGGGCCGGCTGGACCGCCGGACCGCGGCCACCGCCCTGACCGCCGGCGGCCAGCTGGTGCTGGTGGACGGCGCCTCGATGCCGGAGGCGGATTCGCTGGCCTACACCCCCGGGGCGGCCCGCCCGATCGGCAACGGTCAGACCGCGGTGGTGGCCGACCCCACCATCTCGGGGCTGTTCCAGCAGGAGCTGAGGACCCCCGAGGCCCGGACCGAGGCGGTGCAGCGGTTCCTGGCGGAGACCCTGCTGGTCAACCGCCAGATGCCGGAGCAGTCGCGCGGCCTGCTGGTGCTCCCGCCGCGCAACCTGGACGCCACCACGGCCGGGGTGCTGGCCGACGCGGTCCTCAAGTCCCGTCAGGGCGGCTGGACCGCCCCGGTCACGCTGCACACGCTGGCGGCCGTCAAGGCCGATCCGGACGCCACCACGGCCGTCCAGGACGGCTACCCGCAGGAGCTCGCCGCCACCGAGCTGTCCTCGTCCGCGCTCGGCAAGACCATGTCGCTGCAGAACAGCCTGGACCAGCTGATGCTGATCCTCACCCAGCCCCAGCGGGTGCGCGGTCCGTTCAGCGCGGCCATGGTCCGCTCGATGTCGACGCAGTGGCGCGACCAGAGCACGGCCGGTGTGTCCTACCGCGACGGGGTGCAGCACTACCTGGACAACCTCACCTCCGCGGTCAGGCTGCCCCCGAAGAGCGACGTCACCCTGCCGGGTGACAACGCGACGCTGCAGGTCAGCGTCAAGAACGACCTCAACCAGGCGGTCGGCAACCTGGAGCTGCGGCTCACCTCCAGCCAGCTGAACCGGCTCAACGTCGGCCCGGCGGAGTCGGTGGTGCTGGACGGCACCACCAGCAGGACCTTCCGCTTCCCGGCCGAGGCGCAGGTCAACGGATCCGTCCAGATGACCGCGCAGCTCTGGACCACCGGCCCCAACCCGCAGCGTTACGGCGCACCGGTCACCTTCATGGTCGAGGTCACCTCGGTGACCAACGGCGTGCTGTACGTCATCGGCGGCGGTGTGGTGCTGATGGTGCTTGCCGGGATCCGGTTCTCGCTCCAGCGCAAGAAGCGCGCCGCCGGCGAGGACGGCGGGGCGGACGGGCCGGCGGACGCGGACGACGCTCCCGGGGACGGCGACCCCCAGGCCGGTCCGGAACCGGCTGCCACCGGGGACGACACGGCCGGTGGTACGGCCGACAGCACGGCCGGCGCCGGGACCGACGCGGAGCCGGAGTCGGCCGCGGAAACCGCTGTTCGGGCCACCGGTGATGAGAAGGTTGGTCACTGACGGCGCACCGCACCGGGCGCCCGCCCCCAGCAGCGAATTGAGGTGGCATGACCGGGCCGCGCGAGGAGCGAGCAGAGAGCCAGGGCAGTGGCAGGCCGCGCGAGCGCGGCGCCGATTCCACCGGGTCCGCGGCCGACTGGTACGTCGCGGACACCTTCGCCCGTGACCCGTTCGCGACCGAGGGGTACGACGGCGCGGCCGGGCCGGACCCGTACGGCGTCTGGGTCGCCGAGGCCTCGGCCGCACTCCCTCCGCAGCAGAAGGGGCGGGGCGCCGGGGCGCCGGACACCGCGGTCCTGGACCTCACGGCCGAGGACGTCGAGGTGGTCGGGGACGGCGCGGTGCGGGAGGAGGCCGAGGCCGCCGGCCCCGCCGAGCTCCCGGCCGCCGCGCCGGACCTCGATCCCGAGTCCGATCCGGAGTCCGACCCCGCAGCCGAGCCGGAGCCGGAGCTGACCGCTCCCGCCAGCCGCTGGGCCGGCCTGGCCGCGGTGCCGCCGCCCGACCCGGGTCCGGTCCGCCAGCCCGCCCCCTGGGAGCTGGACGAGGGCCGCTACATCGGTGTGGACGCCCTGCTGAGCGGTGGCCCCGAGGGCGGTTCCGGCGACGACCCGGACCACCCCGACGAGCCGCACCAGTTCGTCCCCCCGATCGAGTTCGACCCGCCGCTGTCCGAGGAGGAGGCCCTCCTGCAGGCCGACGCGGCGGTCCGGGCTGCCGCCGCCGCGGCCCTGGCCGCAGAGGCCGCGGCCGACACCGTGACGCCCGGCAGCACGGAGCCCGGCAGCACGGAGTCCGGCACCTTCCCCGGCGACGGGACGCCCGGCGGGGACGGCCAGGCCGGCGACGGGGCGGGGACGCCCGGCACGGCGGGCGCACCCACCGAGGGGCGCTCCGCCGCCGAGCGGGTGAGCGGACTGCTGGGGTCCAGCGCCGTGATGGCGGCCGGCACCCTGGTCTCCCGCGGCACCGGTTTCCTGCGCACCATGGTGATCGCCGCCGCGATCGGCGTCGGCACCATGGGCGACTCGTACAACGCCGCCAACACCCTGCCGACCCTGCTGTACATCCTGATCGGCGGCGGTGCGCTGAACGCCGTCTTCGTGCCGCAGCTGGTCCGCAGCATGAAGCACGACGAGGACGGCGGCACCGCCTACGCCAACCGGCTGCTCACCCTGGTGATGGCGGGGCTGGCCGGTGTGGTCTTCGTCGCCGTGCTGGCGGCGCCGGTGCTGGTGCAGCTGATCTCGCACTCGCTGATGCGTGACCCGGCCAGTGCCGACACCACCGTGGCGCTGGCCCGGTACTGCCTGCCGACCATCTTCTTCATGGGTGTGCACGTCGTGGTGGGCCAGGTGCTCAACGCCCGCGGGCGCTTCGGCGCGATGATGTGGACCCCGGTGCTGAACAACATCGTGGTGATCTTCACCTTCGCGATGTACATCTACGTCTTCGGCACCTTCGAGAGCACCGAGGTCACCCCGGGCACCATCTCCCCCGAGGGGGTCAGGCTGCTGGGCATCGGCACCCTGCTCGGACTGGCCGTCCAGGCGCTGGCGATGATCCCCTACCTGCGGGCCTCCGGCTTCCGGTTCCGGCCCCGGTTCGACTGGCGCGGCCACGGCCTCGGCAAGGCCGCCCGGCTGGCGAAGTGGACCTTCCTGTTCGTGCTCGCCAACCAGGCGGGCTACCTGGTCGTCACCCAGCTCGCCACCTCCGCCGGCGCCGCCGCCGAGAGCCAGGGGTTCCTGGGCGTCGGCCTCGCCGCCTACTCCAACGCCCTGCTGATCTGGCAGCTCCCGATGGCCGTCATCACCGTCTCCGTGATGAGCGCGGTGCTCCCCAGGCTCTCCCGCTCGGCCGCCGACGCGGACCAGGGCGCCGTCCGTGACGACCTCTCGTACGGGCTGCGCACCTCGGCGGTGGCGATCGTGCCCGCCGCCTTCCTGTTCCTGTCGCTCGGCCCGGTGATCGGCAACGCCATCTACGGGCTCGGCAACGGCGGCGCGGTGGCGCACGGCACCACCGCGGTCGGGTTCATGCTCTCGGCCTTCGCCCTGGGCCTGATCCCGTACTCGGTGCAGTACGTGCTGCTGCGCGGCTTCTACGCCTACGAGGACACCCGCACCCCGTTCTCCAACACGGTCTGGGTCGCACTGACCCAGGCCGGTACCGCCGTGCTCTGCTACCTGGCGCTGCCCGACCGGTGGGCGGTGACCGGGATGGCGTTCGGCTACGGCATCTCGTACGCGGTCGGCGTGGCGGTCGCGGTGCCCAAGCTCAAGGCGCGGATCGGCGGGCTGGACACCGCCCGGACCGGCAAGACCTACGTCCGGCTCGGCATCGCCTGCCTGCCCGCCGCGGCGGTCGGCCTGGCCGTCGAGCTGCTGCTCGACGGCGCGCTCGGCGGCTGGCTGGGCAGCGTGCTGACGCTGCTGGTGGCGGCCTCGCTGCAGCTCGGCGTGTTCCTGCTGCTGGCCCGTCGGATGCGGATCGAGGAGCTCAACGCGATGCTCGGAATGGTCCGCGGCCGGCTCGGACGTTGACCCGGCGTCAACCGGACCACCCCGGATCTCCTGCTCCCTCAGGTGGCCTACTCCGGGCCGGTTTCGGCGATCTTCACCGAATCCGGCCCGGTCCCGGCGGAATCCCCCCTGGCTGTCCACGAATACGCAACCAGTCGGGCCCCTCAGCGGTCGTAGCAGGGGGCTGGGAGTGGGCACAATTGTCCTGGCACCCCCCGCCCCCGCCACGGGCGGGCCGGAGCCAGACTTCTCGGTACCGGGGCGATACAAGGGGAGGCAGGACCACGGTGGCTGATGGCACCAAGGCGGTTGTCGACACGTCCGTGACGGACGCGGCGGCGCTGGCCATGGCACTCGGGGAGGTTCCCGAGGAGCCCGCGGCGCGGTCGACCGACGGGCCGGCCTCCGAGCCCGCCACCGGCGCCGCCGACCCGGCCCCGAAGGGCGGGCGGAAGACCGCCAAGCCCTCGGCCCCGACACCCGCGACCCTCGCGGCCGCCAAGGGCCCGAAGGGCGGGAAGCGCACCAAGGCCGCCTCCGGCGCGGCGGGCACGACCGCCCCGAAGTCCGCCACCGCGACAGCCGCCGCCGCAACAGCCACCACGGCCGCTGCGACGACCGCCGGAACCGGATCCCGGGCCACCTCGCGCACCGAGCCCGCTGCGGCCACCCCGGCGCCCGCCGAAGGCACCGCCACCGCCCCGAGCACCCCGGAACCGGCCGGCCGGGCAGCCGAGGCCCCGGCGAAGCCGGCGCGGGCCGCCCGGGCCGCGAAGCCCGCGGACGCCGCCGATGCCGCGAAGCCCGCCGATGCCTCGGACTCCACGGCGAGCACGGAGACCACGGACGCCGGACCCTCGAAGAGCACGCGCGCCTCGAAGAGCGCAGGGTCCACGAAGAGCGCAGGGTCCTCGAAGGCCGCGCCGGCCAAGCCCGCCACAGGTGCCACGGCGGCCGGTGCGGTGCCCGAGCCCGGCGAGGAGCCGGCCGAGTCCGAGGAGCCCTCGGAGAGCACCGCCCCGCTCTCGGCCGCCGAGATCGCCGCGGAGCTCGCCGAGGGGGCCGCCCGCCGCGCCAAGGCCGCCAAGTCGTCCCGGGCCGCCGCTCCCGCGTCCCGGCCCGCCGCCAAGCCCAAGCCCAAGCCCGCCACCAGCACGGAGACCCTGGACGCCGACACCGCCACCCTCCCCGCCACGCTCGCGGCCCCGCTGCGGCACAGCGGCGACCGGATCGCCGACCGGTACCGGCTGGAGGAGTGCATCACCCACACCGAGGTCTTCAGCAGCTGGCGGGCGGTCGACGAGAAGCTCCGCCGCGCCGTCGGCGTCCACCTGCTCGCGGCCGGCCACCGGCGTGCAAAGGCGGTGCTGACCGCCGCCCGGTCCGCGGCTCTGCTCGGCGACCCGCGGTTCGTCCAGGTCCTCGACGCCGTGCAGGAGGGCGACCTGGTCTACGTGATCCGGGAGTGGCTCCCGGACGCCTCCGACCTGGCCCGGCTGCTGGCCGGCGGCCCGATGGAGCCGTACGAGGCCTACCAGATGGTCCGCCAGGTCACCGATGCGGTCGCCGCCGCCCACCGTCGCGGGCAGGCCCACCTGCGGCTCACTCCGACCTGCGTGCTGCGCACCGAGACCGGCCAGTACCGGATCAACGGCATCGCCGTGGACGCCGCCATCCGCGGCCTGTCCACCGACGACGCCGAGCGGACCGACACCAAGGCGATCGGCGCGCTGCTCTACGCCGCGCTGACCCACCGCTGGCCGTACCCGGAGGACCGGTACGACCTCCAGGGCATGCCCAAGGGGCTCGGATGCGTCCCGCCGGACCAGGTGAAGGCGGGGGTCCACAAGGGGCTGTCGGAGCTGGCCGCGCGGGCGCTCGGCGAGCACCCGCCGCACCACCAGGACCCCATCACCAGCCCCGAGCAGCTGGCCAAGGCGATCGCCCTGCTACCGAAGATCCGCCAGCCGGAACCGGCCGCCCCGCCCGCGTTCACGCCGCCGCGCTACCCGTCCTCCCGGAGCGCCGCCACCACCGGGGCACCGTCCCGTCCGCTGCCCGGCAGTGAGCCGAACCGCCGGCCGGAGGCCCCGCGCCCGGTCGCGCCGCCGCCCGTGCGCCCGCGCCGACGACTGCTGACCGCGGCCAAGTGGACCGCCTCACTGGTCGCCCTGGCCGCCATCGGCCTCGGTTCCTGGCAGCTGGTGGACCGGATGAATCACCACCCGTCGCACAGCACCGGCCAGCCGGCTCCGACGCCGAACGTCCCGGACACCTCCACCGCCCCGACCGGGGCCCGGCTCCCGATCGCCGCGCTGACCACGTTCAACGCCTTCGGCCAGGAGAAGGACGAGCACAGCTCCGAACTGCCGAACGCCCACGACGACAACCCCGCCACCGCCTGGACCACCCAGGGGTACAACGACCAGTTCGCCGAGTCCGGCTACAAGAAGGGCACCGGCATCCTGCTCGACCTGGGCAGCGCCAAGCAGGTCAGCTCGGTCGACCTGACCTTCCTCGGCGACCACAAGGTCGAACTGAAGGCGGCACCGGCCGGTGCGACCTCCGCTCCCACCGCGGACGAGGCCGGCTACCGCTCCTTCGGCGCGGCCGTCGCCTCCGGCTCCGGCAGCCAGGTCCAGCTGAAGCCCGAGAAGGCGATCACCACCCGCTACCTCTTGATCTGGCTGACCGGCATCCCCAACGATGGGGACAGGTTCCGCGGCAAGGTGGCCGAGATCAAGGTGAACGGCTGAGCGGTACCGGAGAGGGGGCGGGAATGGCGGAGCAGGAGCCCGACGACGCCGAACTGCTCGCCCGTCACGCCGCCGGCGACCCGGCGGCCTTCGGCATCCTGGTGCACCGCCACCGGGACCGGCTCTGGGCGGTCGCCCTGCGCACCCTCGGCGACCGCGAGGAGGCCGCCGACGCCCTCCAGGACGCGCTGGTGTCGGCCTTCCGAGCCGCCCATACCTTCCAGGGCCGCTCGGCCGTCACGACCTGGCTGCACCGGATCGTGGTGAACGCCTGCCTCGACCGGGCCCGCCGCACCGCCACCCGCCGCACCACACCGCTGGACGGAGATCCGGAGCGCCTGGACACCGCGCTCGGCAGCACCGAGGGTGCGGACACGGCCGCCGTCCGTTCGGAGCTGCGCCGCGAGCTGACCGACGCGCTCGCCACCCTCCCGGCCGACCAGCGGGCCGCCCTGGTCCTGGTCGACATGGAGGGCTACTCGGTGGCCGAGGCGGCCGAGGTACTGGAGGTCCCGGTGGGCACCGTGAAGAGCCGCTGCGCCCGCGGCCGGGCCAAGCTGCTCCCGCTGGTCCGTCATCTGCGGGCGGGCGGTGTTTCACGTGAAACCGAGCCACCCGGGCCACCCGGCCCGCCATCCACCACTGCTTCCGCTCCGGCGCGGTCCGTTTCACGTGAAACACCGCCGTCCCGCGAAGCACCGCCTTCCCGTGAAACACCGCCTTCCCGCGAAGCACCGTCTTCCCGGGAGCCACGGCCCGGGAACCCATCCGGCCGCGCGACCGTCACATCACCGGGTCCGGTGCGACCGGCCTCCGCCCTGGAAGGAGACGTGACCAAGCGATGACGCCGCTCACCCCTTCCCCGTCGTCCGGCTCCCCGGACCCGGCCGGCCACCCCGACATCGAGCTGCTCGCCGACCTCGCCGAGGGCCTGGCCGACCCGGCCACCGCCGAGGAGCTGCACCGGCATCTCGCCGGCTGCCCGGAGTGCGCCGACACCTGGGCGGCCCTGGCGGAGGTCTCCCGGCTGCTCGGCGACGACGAGCCGCCCGCCATGCCCGCCGACGTGGCCGCCCGGATCGACGCGGCGCTGGCGGCCGAGCCCCATCCCGCCGAGCTCCGCGCCACCGAGCCGCGCCCCGCCGAGCCCGACGCCGCCGGCCCGAGGGCGGCCGTCCCCGCGGCCGCCGATCGCGGGGCACCGGCCGGCGGCCACCCCGGTGGCCCGTCCCGTCCCGGTGGGCGCCCGGACGGCACCACCCGCCCCGCGTCCGGCCCGGGCCGCGCCCGTCGCCGCCGGACCCGGCGGATCCTGCTGGGCACCGCCGTACTGACCGCCGCGGTGACCCTCGGCTCCCTGCTGTACGCCCGGCCCTGGGACAGCGGCAGCAGCGCGGCGACATCCGCGGCCGGCTCGGACAGCGGGCACAGTGCCGCGCTCGCCCCCGGCGCGCGTTCCCCGAAGGCCGCCGACGCCCTGCCGGAGTACCGCGAGGACCAGTTGGCCGCCCAGGTGCGCCAGCTGCTCGGCCAGGCCACCGGACCGGCCCCCGAATCCCCCCGTGCCCTCCGGCCCGACGGCGGGACGGGCGCGACCGGGACCGCCTCCACCGCACCCACTCCCCCCAAGGGCTCGGGTACCGACGCCGGCAGCCCCGACAACGGGGCCACGACCACCGACGGCGGAGGCCAGGACGCGGCGACCCGGTTGCCGGCCTGTGTCGCCCTGGCGGCCGGCCACCCCGGCCAGGCCCCGCTGGCGGCCGGACCGGGCCGCTACGGCGCCGCGGCCGTCACGGCCCTGGTCTATCCGCTGCCCGGCCGCACCGACCAGGTCGACGTCTATCTGGTGACCCCCGACTGCCCCGGTGCCACCGTCCTGCTGCACCGGAGCGTCCCGGCGCCCTGACCCGACCCCGGGCCGCCCGCCGGTGGACCTGCGGACAAAAGGGATATCACGACCGTCGCCTCAGGATCGAGCCGTTCCGCCGCCCGACATGCCCGCACTGCGGGCGGCTGGTGCGTCGGCGCCTGGGAATGCGGGAGACTGGTCAGTCGTTGTCCCGGGCGGCGGAGCAGGACCGCCCTCCCCGCAGATGCGCGGGTCGCGATGCGAACCAGGAGATGCAGTGAGCGACGTCCGTAATGTGATCATCATCGGTTCCGGGCCCTCCGGGTACACCGCTGCGCTCTACACCGCCCGAGCCTCCCTCAAGCCCCTCGTCTTCGAGGGTGCCGTGACGGCCGGCGGCGCCCTGATGAACACCACCGAGGTGGAGAACTTCCCCGGCTTCCGCGACGGCATCATGGGCCCCGAGCTGATGGACGGCATGCGGGCCCAGGCCGAGAAGTTCGGCGCCGAGCTCGTCCCGGACGACATCGTCGCGGTCGACCTGACCGGCGACATCAAGACCGTCACCGACTCCGAGGGCACCGTGCACCGCGCCCGCGCGGTGATCGTCGCCACCGGCTCGCAGCACCGCAAGCTCGGCCTGCCCCGGGAGGACGCCCTCTCCGGCCGCGGCGTCTCGTGGTGCGCCACCTGTGACGGTTTCTTCTTCCGTGACCAGGACATCGCCGTGGTCGGCGGCGGCG
>NZ_JBEZIR010000138.1:0-22782 GCF_040651175.1 Kitasatospora sp. NPDC048540 | reverse complement strand
GGAACTGTCGACTGCGCGTTCTGCTCGGTGGCGCACCCATGTCGCGCAGCCGCTCCGCGACGACCTGGGCCACCGCCGCCGACACATATGATGATGTGAGTGCAACACCTCCACCAGCGCGTGGAAGGCCTCGACGTCCAACCCGGCGCGCAGGGTCGCAGCTTGCTCATCAGCGGTCTCCCCCAGTGCTCGGACAAGCTGCGCCGGAGTCGTCGTCCCGTGACCTTGCACCGGGGCACTCTGGTGGGGGAGTGCCGCCGGGCCGGTGGTGCGGGCTGTGTTGTCCGCGGACAACATGTTCTCGTGGGGTGCGGGTCGGGGGGGCTGTGCGGTGGGGGTGTCGTCCGGTGCGACCGTTCGGGCCGTGTTGTCCGCGGACAACACGGGAGCCGTGGCCACCTGCTCGACGGTCTCAGCTGCGGACGTCGCGATGTTGTCCGCGGACAACATCCGTGCCGCTTCCCGGACCGCGTCGCGCTTGGCCCGTTCCTCGCTCTTGAGCCTCTCCTCCAGTGCCAGGAGGTCGTCAGCAGTAAGTGAGCGGTCGTCCTTGAACGCCCGGGCCAGCCGACGCCCGTAGCGCTCGGCCATCTCGCCGGTGGCAAGACGTTGCTGAATGGCGAACGGCAGTGTCAGCAGCGCGATCTGGTTACCGACCCAGGACCTGTCCCGGCCACGCCGGCGGGCCACCTCGGCGGCGTTGCCATCACAGGCGGCAAGAAGCTGTTCGAGGCCGCGGGCCCGCTCGATGAGATCGAAGTCCTCTCGGTCCTCGTTCTCGATCATCAGGTAGTCCATGAAGTCGGCCCGGCTCGTCGCCAGGTCGTCACGGACCACACAGTCGAGTGCCTCCAGGCCCACCTGGCGGGCGGCCCGGTAGCGGCGCTCGCCGTTCAGCAGAACGTACTCGCTGTCCCCGCTGGTGATCCGCTCATGGGCGGGCCAGAGCCTCAGATACGCCTCACGGGTCACCACGACACAGGCCGTCGTCTGCTTCTTCGCGAGGCTCTGGCCGAGAGCCTCGCTCTGCTCCTCGGTGCCGTAGTTCCGGCGCGGGTTCATGGGGCAGGGATCGACCTTGGACAGGTCCAGGCGCAGGAGCTCGTACTCCGGGATGGCGCCTTCGGCCTGCGCCTTGGCACGTCCGCGCTCGCTGCGGGGCTGGCGGCCGAGGCTTCCGAAGGCGCCGGCGCCGACGCGGTCTGCGGCCTTGGTCATTCTGCGATCCTCCTGGCGATGTCGCGCATGATCTCGGCCTGCTCCCCGTCGGGGGCGTAGACGAGCAGCGGGGTCTTGGCGCGCACGGCCTCGCGCTGGTCCTTGAGTTCGTTGACGACGGCGATCACTTCGGGGATGCCGATCGACTTCCAGCCCTCCAGGGAGGACGTCACCACGTAGCCCTTGCGGGAGTCGTAGAGGTTGACGATGAATCCCAGGTCGTGGATGTCGATCTCGAGGTCGTCGCAGAGGGAGTCGATCTGGTCCCGCAAGAGCTCGTAGGCGTCCGCCGAGGAGTCTTCTGCCTGGACGGGGATGATCACGCCGGAGTAGCCCTCGGGTTCGCCCGCGCGCGTGCGGGCGTAGTACAGAGCGTTGTCCATGGCGTAGCCGAGGCTGGGAGGGCAGTCGACGAGGACGAAGTCGAACTCGCGCTCCACCTCGGCGAGTGCCTTCTCGAGGGCGGTCTCCTTGACCCTCACCTCGCGGGAGGTGACGAGCTTTGCGTCGAGGAGGAAGCCGTCGGTGCAGGCAGGCAGCAGGTACAGGCGGCCGTCGAAGGCGTCTCCGCCGATCTCGATCAGCAGATCGCGCAGGTCGGACTGGCGTTCGCCGCACATGTTCTTCACGAGGCTGTCGCCCTTGATGGCGAGGTGCTCGTGGCCGAGTTGCTTCGTGAGGTGGCCCTGGGGGTCGAAGTCGACCAGGCAGACGCGGTAGCCCATCTCGGCGAGGGCCTGGCCGACGCCCGCGGACATGGCGGTCTTGCCGACGCCGCCCTTCTGGTTGCCGAAGGCGATCCTGCGGGCGCCGGTCGCCATGCGGTTGCGCTGGGGGAGGGGGTGGGTGTCCAGCCAGAGGCGGATGGACTGTGCCAGGCCCTGGTTGTAGGGGATGCCACGGGTGGAGCAGTCCTCACGGAAGCTCTTGTAGAGGGCGGACGGCACGTAGGTGGAGAAAGAGTCGCTGCGGGCGGTGTCGATCAGGTCGAGGGCACTGTTGGAGGCGCGCCAGGCCTGGATGCCCTGGGTGACGGCGTCCTGGATGTCGACGCCGACGGTGGCCGCGCGGATCTTCAGCTCGCGTCGAAGCTGTGGGGGGAGTTTGGTAACTACCTTGTCCCGGTTCTCGGGCACAATCGGAGCGCTCATGAGGGGAGTTTACTAACCCCTGGCGCGGTGTCAGTACCCGCGACACGGAGTAAATCGGGCATCTTCTGACATGTCGTCGGGTTGGTGCCCCGCTCGATGGTGGAACGGCCGACTTCTGGCGGTCTTCGCGACTCCTCCTGGGGCGCAATGACCTCGCCAAGGCTGCACAGACCCGCCCACCCGCATGCACCGTGCTTGTTCGCGCATCCACCGTCCCGGCCCCCCTTCCGCGGAGGTGGATGTTGTCCGCGGACAACATCCACGACACAGGCCGAGCGCGGTTCGGACAGTGGCGGACTGCGTCATCCGGTCGGCCGGCAGCCGCACCGTGGGCGGTCGATGGTGTGCGACGGCAGCGGTGTGACCGCGGACGCCGGGGGACCTGCCGCCTCCCGGGGCCGGACCGGCCGGGTGCGCTGAGGGGTACGGCAGCCCGCCCTTTCAGGCTGGACAAACCAGACGCAGAGTCACAGGCTGGGTGAATAGTGAATATCCGACTTTTCGCCTTTGGATCGAGGAAAGCCATGACACGCTCTGTGAAGCGATTCGCCGCGGCCATGGCCGGGGCTGCCCTGCTCACTACGGTGGGTGGAATTGCGGCGGCCCAGTCCGCCTCCGCCGCGGTAGCGACCCGGGTGAGCCCATCATCGGCCACGGCTTCGGCTCTCTCCTTCGGATCGTCCGGTTGGATATCCGGCCAAGTGATCAAGATCCCCATTTACCATTCGATCAATATTTGCGGTGCCGGCAACACCTGCACCAATAGCTGATGGCGCTGACGCCCGGTTCCGCCGCGACGCGCAGGTAGCCGAGGTGGGTCCGGTTCCGGGCGCCCAGCTGGATCCGGGCGATAGCGCTGTCCTTGCGCCCGAAGAAGACGTCCAGTATCCGTACTTCGCTGCCGAGTACGGTGACGTGTTCGGCATAGGCCTGGACGGGGCCGTTGAAGCGGGCGTCGTGCTGGCATCGGCCGTGATCGTGGAAACGGACCCTTGGCCAGGACGCGCAGCGTCTTCTCGAGGCGCCGTGCGTGTTCCCGGGTCAGCGTCAGGTCGCTGCGTTGTGCCTGGGTGAGGCCGCCCGCCGGAGGAACGGTATTCCGGCCTGCCGGCGACGGATCTGCTCGGCCTGCTGGCGGGCCGGCTCGGTGGCCGCGGCGGCCTGGTGAATCGACTCCGTACGACGGACGATCGCGGTGTCGCCCCGCGTGCTGTCTGCTCGCCGCGTCTCCCGGCCAGGACTCCTCGCTCCGGTCAATCCGGGATGAGACCCTCACCGCCATCTCGCAGCATCGACCTGACCTCCTGGATGGACGCGTTCGAGGCCGGCAGGATCAGGTCGGACGGCAGGAGGGAGTCGTCCGCAAGAGGTGTGCCGAGTCGATGGACCGTTGCGATGAGCGCCTTCAACGTCGTTTGGAATGCTCCGGTGTCCCCGGCCGCCATGATGTCCAGCAGAGCCTCGTCCAGCCTGTTCAATTCAGGGAGGTGGCAGTCGGCCAACGTCAGCTGCCCCTCGCCCATGATTCTCACGATCACTGTGACCTCCCAGGTCCTTCGACGTGCGGTTCCTGACCGGTCCGGGGTCCGGCGGCCGCCCAGCGCAAGATATAGATGAGCTCGAGATCCACCCGGTACTTCTCGACCAGCTCACGTGCCCGGGGATTGGTGTCCGCGGTGGCGTTGACGCGGGCTTCCAGGTCACCGGGAGGAAGCCCGTCCCCGGCGTTCCCGCCGTCGTCGGCTTCCATGGGGGCGGGACAGGCTCTGGTCGGCATCGGGGGCGACGCGTCGTCCTCGCGGTCCGTCATGTGCAGCGACCCTGCGGCTCAAGGACCCAGGCCCAACAGCGCTCGCCGTCGTCGAGTTCCACCCAGCGCGGCGGCCCGTACCTCCAGCGCAGGTCCTTCTGATCAGCCGGCACCGGTGACGGGACCGGATGCCTGTCCAGAACCGGCCGGACGCGGTGTGAGGTCCGGTCGGTCCCACCGACGAGGATGACCAGATCCGCACCGCCGCGCGCGCCCAGCCGTCCTGGCTCCTGCTCCTGGACCATGGATACGCCCACCTCGCCTTCACACGGCGGCATCCTCTGCACGCCTGTATCGGTGACCACCATCGCGGTGCCCTCCCCATCGAGACGTGCCCGAGGAAGCACTGATCAAGGCAGCAGTAGCTGTCCGGTCGTGCCTGGAGTGGCCTGGGACGTCGGGGGAGGGAGCGGTCCGCAGGCGCCGGAGGGCGCCCGCGAGCGTCAAGTGGCAAGGTCGGCACGGCTGCACGGCTGCACGGCTGCACGGCTGCACGGCTGCACGGCTGCACGGCTGCACGGCTGCACGGTCGCGGGTGGGACAGCGGCGCTGTTTCCGCCATGTGAGATGTGGGGGCTTCTGTCCTTCGTATATCGAACGCCGCGGATCCGACTTTCGCCCCATCCGCCCTTGTCTGTGCAAGATGGGTGGACTTGTTCGAAGAGGATGCGCCGACCGAGGGACGTTGATGCCGCCGCCCAGCCAGCCGGACCCGCGTGGGACCGTCGCCGAACCGGAGGCCGGAGGAGATCGCCCCCGACGGCTGGACCTGAGCGTCGCCCAGGTGGTCGCGAGTGCGTTGGCTGCCGTGGCCGGCGCCGTCCTCGCCTCCGAACTCGGCGTCTACGGCACCATCATCGGCGCGGCTGTCGTCAGTGTCGGGGCGACCGTCGGCAGTGCCGTGTTCCAGCACCTGTTCCGGCGCACCGGCGAGCAACTGCTCAGCGCGGTGGACCGCGGACCGGGCCCGGTGGTCAACGGGCTGCGCCAGGTACCCGCCCCGGATGCGGAGCCTGTGACCGCGCCGTCGGGGGAGTGGAGCGAGCCGCGGCTGGTCCGGGCGAAGGGCCGCCGCGGCTGGCGGACGTACACGACCGCCTCCGCGCTGGTGTTCGCCCTGGCGATGGTGCCGATCCTGGCGGTCGAGGTACTGGCGGGCCGGCCCGTGAGCAGTCTGACCGGCGGGGACTCCCGGACCGGCACCTCGCTCACCCCGGGCCGGTCCGAACCGCCCCGGAAGGCGCCCGTGGCACCGTCCACCGGCGGCTCCGGCCCGGCCGCCGTCCTGCCGTCCGGGCCGTCGCCCTCCGGCTCACCGTCCGGACCCTCGCCATCGGGCTCACCGGACACGACGGCGGATCCGGGAAGCGTCGGCGCCCCGTCCGGGAGCCCCTCGACCACGACCACGCCCCCGGCCGGCCCGGCCGTGAGCCCTTCCGGCGCACCGGCGCCGAGCCCCTCGGCCACCGCCGCCGGCAAGTCCTCGAGCCCCACGACCCCCGCGGCCCCCTCCGCTTCCGCGTCGGCGCCGTGATGCGGAAGCCCGGCGGGGCGTCAGGTGGCGGCGCGCCCCGTTCGGGCAGCGGACCGGGCAGATCAGGGACGGCGTACGGGTGGAAGGCGATTCGTGTGGTCGTCGTGCCGGCCAGGGCGGAGTTTCCTGGAGCTGCTACCTGAGCTTGGAGGTGTTCATGGCCAAGTACTTCTGGCATGCAAAAGTGACCGGTGCCGCTGGGGAGATGCACTGCCACGGACCTGTTGCGGTGCAATACGACGGCACCGCCGTCGAGCTGGCATAGGCGTCCCGTGTGCCCGCCGGACGTTTCCGAAGCGCAGGCGGGTGCTTCCCTTGACGCCGAGACCGCCGAAGGTGGTCCTCGGCGGACTGGAAGCAACCGCTCAGCAACCGGGTCTGCGTCCGGGCGGCACCGCCCCCTACGTGCTGACCCGCCCGGCCTCAGAACTGCAGGGACTTCGTACGAAGGAACTCCTCCAAGCCCTGGCGGCCCAGTTCCCGTCCCACACCGGAGTTCTTGTATCCACCGAACGGTGCCTGCGGATTGAACCTGCCCCCGTTGATGTGCACCTGCCCGGTGTCCATGCGTCGGGCGAAGGCGATGGCACTCTGCTCGTCCGCCGCCCATACGCCGCCTGCCAGGCCGTAGGCGGTTCCGTTGGCCAGCGCCAGGGCGTGCTCCGGGTCGCGATAGGCGAGGACACACAGGACCGGTCCGAAGATCTCCTCCTGGGCCACCGTCATGTCCGGGGTGACGTCGGCCAGGACCGTCGGCCGGACGTAGAAGCCCCGCTCGCAGTTGGCCGGCGCCTCGACGCCGCCGGTCACGAGCCGTGCGCCGGCATCCAGACCTTGCTGGATGTAACCGCGTACGCGGTCGCGCCGCCGTGCGCTGACGACCGGGCCGATCAGGGTCTCGGGATCGGTGGGGTCGCCGGGCACGTAGGTGGACGCGGCCTCGGCTGCCAGCGTGACCGCCTCCTCGTACTGATCCTGATGGACCAGCAGCCGGGACCAGGCATTGCACGACTGACCGGAGTTGCTGAAGATGTAGGCCATGTTGACGGTGACCGCCGTGGCGAGGTCGGCACCCGGGAGCACCACGTTCGCCGACTTGCCGCCGAGCTCGAGTGCCACGCGCTTGATGTCACGCCCCGCCAGCTCTGCGATCGAGCGCCCGACGGCGGTGGAGCCGGTGAAGGAGAGCAGTTCCACCTGGGGATGGCCGGCGAGCGCCGTGCCCGCCTCCGAGCCGAGGCCGGTGACGAGGTTGAAGACCCCGGCCGGGAGAGCCGCCTCGTGCACGATCCGGGCGAACAGGCGTGCCACGAGAGGAGTGTTCTCGGCGGGCTTCAGCACCACCGTGCAGCCGGCGGCGAGGGCGGGGACGACCTTGGCCACGATCTGGTGCAGCGGGTAGTTCCAGGGCGTGATCGCGCCGACGACTCCTGCGGGTTCGTGGTAGACGGTGGAGTTGCCGACCTTCTCGGTGAACTCGTAGTCGGCCAGGATCTCGACGTAACTGTCGGCGACCGCGATCGGCAGGCCGGTCTGGATCTCGGTGGAGAATCCGATCGGCACGCCCAGTTCGGCGGTCATCGTGTCGGCGATCTCGTGCCGCCGCGCGACCAGGCCCTCGTGGATCGCCTTCAGGTGGATGAGCCGTGTTCCGGGGTCGGTCGCACCCCAGGTGCGCTGAGTGGCCCGGGCGGCCGTGGCCGCACTGTCGATGTCGGCGGCGCTCCCGGCGGGGACGACCGCGAGGCTGTCCTCGGTGGCCGGATTGATGACGGTGATCACTCCGTCGCCGACGGACGGCCGCCAGCGACCGCCGATGTACTGATCGTTGTAGACCTCCATCACGGGCCTCCGGGCCGGGAAGGGAGAGCTGACCGGTATCGCCAGTCAATTCCCGCGGACGGCCTGACGCAAGTCACCCCCGGCGGGCCCCGGAGGTGCGGGCCGGACCGGAGCTCCGCCCCGCCCCGACCCGGATCGCCCGGTTGCCGCTCATCCGGCGTGGGGGCGGAATCGGAACTGGCCCCTGAGCGAACCGTTCGGCGGGGCGGGTGTTCCGAGCCGGTCTCGCTACCCGGGAGTGAGCGGATGTGCATGGCACAGGATCTGACCGATGTCTTCTCCGAGCCGGTACCGCGTACGGCGGGCGGCCGCAGCACGAGGTCTTCTCCGCGGTCATGGACGGTGCGGTGCAGTGGCGGTTGACGCGATGGACCGCGGCGGTCTCCCCTCTCCGGTCCGGCGTGCCCTCGTCGTAGGAATCGTCGGAGCCGTGCGCCGGCCGGACGCGGTACTGGTCGAACTCGACGGGGGCCGACGGGCGACGACGTCCCCCCGGTTGACGGCCGTGGAAGCGCGGCAGGTCGCCGAAGCGGTCGGTGGAAGCCTGCGGCCGCTGGCAGCGGGGCCCGACAGCATCGTGCACTGGTTGTTGGAGCCCTGGCTGCCGGTGGAGGTGATCTGCAAGGAAGGCGGTGACCTCCGGTTCATGCGGATGGTCGAGGAGAATTGAGGGAACCGACGGACGTCGAGTACATCGGGACGGTGGGCGCCCCCGGTGGAGCCGGGACGGAACCGGTGGCGGATCTCCTCGGCTCCAACGATCGGACACCCGTTCGGCAGTGGTCTCGCGGGATGCCAGATGGCGGACAGCCGGCCCCGCACCCCAGCGGCGGGCAATGGTGAGAACCGCCGACCTCGCCGACACTGGCACTCGACGACATCCAGAGCCCGGAGCGCGCAGCGCATCCGGGAGTAGTGAGACGAGGGACAGCATGGGGATCATCACACAGGACATGCGCGCGATCGTCGACAGCGCGAAACTCGCGTTCGTGGCGACGGTCTGCGAGGACGGCTCCCCGAACCTGTCCCCGAAGGGATCGCTGCTCGTCTACGACGACGACCACCTGGTCTTCATGGACATGGCCTCCCCCACCACCGTGGCGAACCTCCGGCGGGACCCCCGGCTGGAGGTGAACGTGATCGACTTCCTCAAACGGCGTGGCTTCCGGTTCAAGGGAACCGCCGAATTCCGCGGCGAGGGAGACCCCGTGTACGCCTGGTCGCGCAAGTGGGTGATGGACACGCACGGGCCCGCCTATCCGTGCCACGAGGCGGTGCTGATCCGGGTGGAGCGGGCGCTGCCGGTGGACTCACCCGCCTACACCTTCGGGAAGTGGAGCGAGCCGGACCTGGAGCGAGCCTGGGCCGACACCTACGGTGTGGCCCATGACTAGCCCGCCCGCGACGGTCACCGCCGCGTACATCGACGCCACGGGGCCGGCCGACGTGATCCGGGTCGGGGCGCTGCCCACCCCCGTCCCCGGTGACGGAGAGGTCCTGGTCCGTACACAGGCGATCGGGGTCAACCACGTCGACACCTTCGTACGCTCGGGCGCCTACCCGACACCGCTGACGTTCCCCTTCGTCATCGGGCGCGACGCGGTCGGCACCGTGGCAGCCGTCGGGACCGGGGTGGCCGGTTTCCTGGCGGGCGACGCGGTCTGGTGCAACAGCCTCGGCCACGGCGGCCGCCAGGGACCGTCGGCGACCTACACCATCGTCGCCGCCGAGCGCCTCTACCCCCTGCCCGCCGGTGTCGACCCGGTGGCGGCGGCCGCGGTGCTCCACACCGGTGCCACCGCCCACCTCGGCCTCTTCCGGGAAGCACGGCTGCGGGCCGGCGAGACCGTCGTCGTGGGCGGAGCGGCCGGCGGGGTCGGCAGCGCGGTCGTACAGATCGCCGCGGAGGCCGGGGCCAGGGTCATCGCCGTCGCACGGTCCGAGCAGGTCCCGTGGTGCCGGTCCAGCGGTGCCCAGGAAGTCCTCGACCGCCGCGCACCCGATCTGATCGGGCGCCTGCACAAGGCCGCACCGGACGGCATCGACGTGTACTGGGACACCTCCGGCCACCACGACCTCGAACAGGTCGTCCCGCTGCTGGCCCCCCGCGGCAGGGTGATCCTGATGGCCGGCCTCGACGCCCACCCGACCCTGCCGGTCGGCACGCTCTACACCCGGGACGCGAGCCTTCGCGGGTTCGCGCTCTCCAACGCCACGACCGACGAACTGGCCGACACCGCGGCGGCACTCAACTCCCTGCTCGCCGGGGGAACACTGCGCGCGGGACAGGTCCAGGCGCTGCCGCTCTCCCAGGCCCCGCACGCCCACGCACTGCTGGAGAACGGCCGGGCGACCGGACGCCTCGTCCTGCTCCCGTAGCACCGGGCAGCTGCCCTCCGACCACCGAGCCGGACGGTGCCGCCGTGATCTCTCAACGGCAGGGTGTGTGCCCCTCTCGCTGCGCGTTCGGCCGTAGTCGCCATCGCCGGTCAACGCCAGGCTGGCCGTATGTCCGCCCGTTCCCATCGGAGCCGTCACGGCCGGTTCGGCGTTCCCGTGTCCGAGTCGCCGCCGGGCACGGCCCCGCAGCCGATGACGGCCGTCGCCGTCCGGCAGTCCGCGTTGCCCGCCTGGACCAGGCACACGGCGGTCGCCCTACTGCGTCCCGCCGGATCGATCCACCATCCGCAGTACCTCCACGGCGGTACGCTGGCGGCCATAGACCTCGGCCTGCTGTCCGTGGTTCCGGCACTGTGGGCCCGGGGTATCGACACCTTCGCCTCCTGCGAGGCGAGTAACGGGCCCGACCTGGACTGGGCGTACTGCATGCTGGACAGGGACCGGGTGCACGATGCCTGCGAGGTGATCCGCCGGCACGGCGAGATCCAGCAGATCCGTCCACCGGCCTGGCAGCACAGCCCGTGGGTCAACATCGAATGGTGCTGGACCGGCCGCCGAACGCACGGACTGCCGAGCTCGGAGATCTGAAGGCCGTGCGGTGCAGCCGGTGGACGAGAAACCGCTGCCCATGGTCTCAGAGCACGCCGCGTAGGCCGCCTCACGACGGCGGTGGCAGGGCGCACCGGGCCGACGGCCGCTCCGGGTCAGGCGCCGGCGTCACGATGACGGAGAGCTGGACGGAGTGCTGAACGCAGGGCGGCGGTCCGTGTGCCGGGGGAATCGTCCGTCGGTGATCTCCGTACGGATCCGGGCCATATGGCGGGGGAGTCGGTCGTGCTCGTGTCGGCGCCGGGGTGCCAGGCGGACCGAATGCAACGCCCGGTGTTCCCGGGGGCGGCACACGGATCCCCGTGGGGGGCTGCGTCACTGCGCTCTGAGCGCCTGGGCGATCTCGCGGGCCAGCCGGCCGAAGGAACCGGGGTAATCGAAGAAGGCGGTCAGCTCGTGGAAGGCCGGCGAGTCGAGCCTGGCCGCGGCGACGGCGGAGGCGAGCTTTCCGAGCTCTTCCTCACGTTCCTCCTCCAGGTGTTCGAGCCTCGCCTTAAGAAGGATGGCGTTGACCCGGGAGGCGAGGAGAAGCGAGTCGAGTGGTTTGGGCAGATAGTCCACCGCGCCGAGTTCGAGGCAGCGGATGACGCTGTCCATCTCGCCGAGGGCGGACATCATGACGACGGGTATGTCACGCAGAGCGCTGTCCGCCCTCATGTGCTCAAGTGTCGCGTAGCCGTCCAGCTCCGGCATGACGATGTCGAGGAGGACGACGTCGAACTGTTCTCGGCGCAGCTTCTCGAGGGCGATGTTGCCGTTCTCGGCGGTGTCGGTCAGGAGGCCGCTCACTTCCAACCGGTAGGTGATCATCATGCGGTTGGTACGGTCGTCGTCGACGACGAGGATCCTGTCTTTGCCTGTGGTCATTGCTCAAGCTCCCTCTGCAGCTGGTCGAGAGACCGAGAGACGGTTTCGTACTCACGCTCGATCTGTGTGACGACGGGTTCGGCGCCCTGCAGGTCGCCCTGTTCTGCGAGAGTCTCGGCGCGCTGGCACAGTGGGGCCAGCCGTTGGAACCCGAACGTCTGGCCGTGGGACTTGAGCGTGTGGGCCGCTCGCCGGACCTCGGGTGCGTCCTGGTCGGCGAGACCGGTTCGGAGGGTCGCGACGAGTGGCGGCGAGTCCTCGCGGAAGGTCTCCAGGAGTTGGGTCACGAACGCCTTGTCGAACGAAGCCACCAGCCGGGTGAAGGTGCCGGTGTCGACCGCCGGGAGATCTTCGTCGTGGGATTCCTCCTCGGGGGAGTCAGCGGCCTCCTTCGCCGGGAGGTCTTCGTCCGGCTGTCCCAGCGGGGACGAGCGGGCAAGGGCTGCGGCGAGCTCGTCACTGTGGAGGGGCTTGCTGAGGTAGTCGTCCATCCCCGCGGCCACACACCTCTCCCGGTCCTCCGGCATGGCGTTGGCGGTGAGGGCGATGATGCGGGGGCGCCGGTCGGCGGGCCAGGTCCGGTGAATCCGGCGGGACGCTTCGAGGCCGTCCATGCGGGGCATCTGGACATCCATCAAGATGACGTCGTAGTGGTTCTCGTGCAGCGCGTCGACGGCCGCCTGGCCGTCTTCCACGATGTCGGCCGAGTAGCCGATCTTCTCCAGCAGGCGCCGGGCCACCTGTCGGTTCATCTCGTTGTCCTCGGCGAGCAGGATGCGCAGCTCCTTCTGCGGTCCTGTTTCGCGCTGCGTGTCGCTCGTTTCGGATTCGGCCGAGGGCAGGTGGCCCAGGATCTCGCGGCACAGGTCTTTGTAGAGCTGCGCCGCTTTTATCGGTTTGGTATGGTGGGCGGCGAATTCTTCGAGCATTTCCTTGGGTGCGTCGGGCCGGCCGATCGAAGTGAGGAGGAAGAGGGGGAGCTCCTGCCGCCCGCGGTGTTCTCTGATTTTCTGGGACAGCGTGATACCGTCCATGTCCGGCATCTGCATGTCGAGTATCCCGATGTCGAAGGGGTCGCCCGCGCGGATCCAGTCGAGGGCTTCCTGCTGGGATCCGGTCGCACGGACGAGCATCCCCCACGAGCTGCCCTGATGGCTGAGGATCGTTCGGTTGGTCGGGTTGTCGTCGACGACGAGCATCCGCTTGCCGCGCAGGTCGGTCCGTGAATTGTTCAACCGGCGCATACGCAGGTCGGGCGGAACTTCGCTGGTGAGCATCGTGAAGTGGAACGTCGACCCCGCACCGTCCTGGCTCTCGGCCCACATGGTCCCGCCCATGAGCTGCGCGAGCCGGCTGCTGATCGCCAGCCCCAGACCCGTTCCGCCGAAGCGCCTCGTCGTGGAGCTGTCCAACTGCTCGAACGGTTTGAACAATGAGGAAATCCGGTCCGGCGGTATGCCGATACCGGTGTCACGGACACTGAAGTGCAGCTGTATGGCACCCTGATGACCGTTCACACCGGCGTCGTGGTGCTCGTCCCCGGGGAGATCGGACGGGATGTCCTTCCGGTCCACGGAGAGGACGACTTCGCCGCTCTCGGTGAACTTCACGGCGTTTCCCAGCAGATTGACCATGATCTGGGTGAGGCGTACGGAATCACCCATGACCTCGTCCGGCATATGCGGGTCGATGATGTAGGCCAGATCGAGGTTCCTTTTCTCGGCGGGCCTTCACCGCTACCACGTCGAAAGCCGACTCCACGCAGTCCCGCAAATCGACCGGGCGGTTCTCCAGATCTATCTTCCCGGCTTCCGATTTCGAGAAGTCGAGGATGTCGTTGATGATGGTGAGCAGGTTCTCACCGCTCCGCTGGACGATGTTCGCGAAGTCGCGCTGCTCGGAGTCCAACTCCGTGTCGAGGAGCAGCTCCGTCATGCCGATGACGGCGTTCATCGGTGTTCGGATCTCATGGCTCATCGTGGCGAGGAACGTACTCTTCGCCCGGTTGGCGTTCTCGGCGGCCTCCTTGGCGCTCTCCAGCCTGGCGGCGGCGCGCTCCCGCTCCAGGACCCGGCCCAGCTGGGAACCGACGTTGAGCACGAGGGTCATGGTGGCACCGTCGGGCGGCGGGCAATCGGCGGTCAGGAAATCCAGGACCGCCGGGACCTCCTTCCCGACGTGAACGGGGATCACGAGGCGGCCGGTGGCCCCTTCGCAGCCCGCCGACCCGGGGACGCCGTCGGCGGCGTCGGGGACCCAGACGGGCCGGCCATCGGCCCGTGCCGATCCGGGCAGCCCGCCAGGCGAACGGTCCAGGAGATCGGCGACCGCCCGGATCCCCGGGGTGACCAGGGTTTCGTCGTCGTAGTGCACGGCGGAGGGGACCAGGGGCGGCGGTTCATGGCCGCTCTCCGCCTCCTCGGCTGCCGCGGCGGCGACCAGGTGGGCGCGGCCGACCGGCCAGTGCATGCTCCCTCCGATCAGCGCCATCGTCGTCCTCAGCGCTTCGTCCCAGGTGGGCGCCTCGTTGGCGGCAGCGGCGACGCCTTGCAGCAGGGCCAGGGAGTTGTTGCGTTCCTTCAGCTCGCTGGTGCGCTCCGTGACCTTCTGCTCGACCTCGGTGTAGCTCTCCTGGAGCCGGTCGACCATGGTGTTGAACCCCTGTGCCATGGCACCGATCTCATCGTGGCTGCGTACCTCGGCGCGCTGGTCGAGATCACCGGCGGTGAGTGCCTCGGAGGCCCGGGCGACGGTTGCGACGTTCCGTGCGATCCGCCTGGCCAGTCCCACGGTCAACGCGATGATGACGGCGAGGACGGCGGCAATACCGGCGAGGACGAACAGTTTCTGCTGCTCGAGCGTGTCCTGACGGGTGTGCAGCATGTGGTTCTCCTGGTCGAACAGGGAGTTCCACAAGGTGCTGTTGGCCTGGATCGCAGTGGTGGTCTGGGCTCCGTAGGCCGCCGGTGCGAGGGTGATCGTCTGAGCGTTCACGATCTGCTGTTCGCTGGTGTCGATGACGCTGCGCACGCTGGCGGTGGCCGATTCGAGCTGGGGCTGGAGGGCGGGCTGGAGCCCGCTGTTGTGGTTGAACGACGAGGTGTTGGCGAAAGCCCGGTCCAGTGCGTCGTTGAGCTCCCGGATGTTCTGGTCCAGCACGCTGCTCTCCTGGGCGACCTCGATCCGGTCGGCGGTGCTCGCGGACTGGTTGGCCAGGATCGGCACCGCTGTCCCGCTGATCGCGTAGAGCTCGTTGACCAGCCGGGGTTCCCACAACAGCAGGCCGGTCATCGTGTAGTAGGTGTCCAGGTCGGGATCGAGGATGAGCTTGGAGGAGTCGCCGACGTAGGAGTAGAGCTGGTGGAGGTTGTCGATCAGCTTGGTGTACTCCGCGTCCTGAGCTCCGGCAGCGGCGGCCGGGGCCGTCTTCAGCTGGTTCCATGCCGCGGTGAGCGCAGCGGGCGCGAGCTGGCTCTTCCCCTTCGCAGCCAGGTCCGCGACGGTCGTCTGGAGAGGCACGCCCAGCCGGCTGTTCACCTCGTCGAGTGTGGCGAAGCCCGCGTCGATCGACTGCGCGGTGGCCTGGAGCCGACCGGTGTCGGACGTGTCGCCGCCGGCCTGGAGACGCTGGAGCGCGGTGTAGACCGAGGTGTCCTGGATGAGCGTGCTGAGGGGGCGCAGATACTCCGTTCCCTGCAACTCGCTGCGGGCGAAATCGATGCGCACGTCCTGCTGGTTGATCAGGGCCGCCGTGGCGAGACCTATCGGAATGATCGAGACCAGGCAGATGGCCATGAGCTTGGTCCGGATACCCAACCCCAGGCGGGGCAGGTGCAGCCAGCTCGGCCGGCGGCGATTTCGTCCCTCGGTGCTCATGGACATCGCATCTCATCCCTGGCGGGTCGAGCGGCTCAGTGCTTCACCGAGTTGGCGCCGCCCGTTGATGCCGAGCTTGCGATAGGCATTGGACAGCCGCAGCTCGACGGCTTTGACGGAGATGGACAGCTCCGTCGCGATCTGGCGGTTGGTGCGTCCGGCGGCGGCCAGTTCGCAGGCACGGTTCTCACTCACGGTGATCTGGGGTGCTTCCTTCGTGCGTGGGCCGCTGTCGGTGGCGCCCGGTGCCGCCTCGGGGGTGGCGGCCTGGGACGGGGCGGCGAGGAAGCCGTAGGCGAGATCGGCGGGTTCGGGGCTCTGCGCCGGTTCGGCCGGCTCCTCCTCGGCGGGGAGCCGGGCACCGCACCGTTGCGCGAGCTCCGCAGCCTCGGCCCACACCTCGCCCGCCTCGGAGGTCCGCCCCAGCCGGCGCAGGGCCGTACTCCGGGCCGCCAGAGCCTTGGCGTACTCCAGCCGGGCGGACGATTCCCGGAGCCGGAAGACCGCTTCGGAGAGGAAGACGAGCCCCTCCTCGGGCGGCTGGACGGCGCCGACGACCCTCAAAGCCCTGCCCCAGGCCGGCCGGGCACTCCAGTTGCGAGCCAGCCGCAGCTCCTCGCGGGCCAGTGGCAGGCCTTCCCCCGAGTGCCCGAGCCGGTGGAAGCACAGGGCCGCCTCCGACTGCCAGGGCACCAGCGCAGGGTTCTGGCCGCCCGCGGCACCGAACGACCTGCCCGCCGCCAACTGCGCCTCCAGCCCCTCCGCGGGCCGTCCCCGCAGCCGGTGCAGCCGGCCCAGGCTGTGAAGCAGGTGGTACGCCAGGCCTCTGGTGGAGTCCGCCTCGCCCGCATGCGCCCATTTGAGAGCGGATTCGGCGTCGTCGAGACGCCCCTGCTCCATCAGGACATCGCCGAGCAGCGGACCGACGATGGAGCGCCACAGCTGGGCCGAGGTGGCCTCGACGGCCTCCACCGCCCTTCTCGCGTCGTCCTCCGCCTCGGCCAGCCGGCCCCGGCTCAGCAGGGCCGACGCGCGACAGGCCAGGGCCGGCAGCAGCGCGGTCAGAGAACCGTCACGCTCGGCCCCGGCCACCGCCTCTTCCAGGGCCTCGACGGCCTCGTCCCTCTCCGCCGCCACCAGTACGAGCCACCCCGGCGCCAGCAGGACCGCATCCGTGGGATATGCATCCTCCGCGCCACCGCCGATCGCACGCAACACGCGGGGAACGGCCTGCGGATCGCCCAGGACCGCGTAATGCGCGGCGATCACGCAGGCGAGCGTGCGGCCCCCGGGAGTGGTGAGCCGCTGTTGGCCCAGGGCCGCCACCCGCCGCAGGATGTCACCGCGCGATTCCTGCTGCCCCGGTTCGTACAACGGAACGGTCAGTACGGACGCCTGAAGCCGGTGGCGCAGTTCCTCGTCCTGCGTCGAAGGGTCATCCAGCGCTTGCTGCCAGACCTTGAGCGACTCCGAGCCACGGCATCCCATCAGCATGGCGATGCCGAGGTCGAGCGCGATCTCGGCCCGACGGGACCGGCTGCTCAGCCTGTGGGCCGCGATCAGGCTGTCTTCCGCCGCCGGGATGTCGAGCAGCAGCCGCGCGCGGCCCTGCCGGAAGAGCACATCCGCCCGCAGCTCCGGCTCGGGCGGCTCCGCCAGACACCGTTGCAGGTCTCTCAGCGCCTCCTGCGGCTCTCCCCGCGCCATCGCCTCGTCGGCGGCCCGGAGCAGCACGCGTACCGTCTGGACATCTGCCGCGGGAGGCGTCTGCAGCAGCTGCCCTGCTGCCCGCCGCAGGTCACCCGCGGCCAGCATCTGCGCGGCCGCCCTCCGGTGTGCCTGCGCCCGGGTGACGGGTTCGATCGCCTGGTACAGAGCGTTGCGGACCGGCGGGGACAGCGGAGCGCGGCCCCGGTCCACCGCAGCGGGGCCGGGGATGCCGCCGAGTCGTCTCAGTTCCTCGTCCACTCCGGTTCCCACCCCGGCGGGCAGACCGTCGAGTGCGGCCGCCTCGGCCATGGTCGCCTCGGGCCCGAGGATCGCGATCGCCTCGGCGATCGAGGCATGGGCCCGGGGGATCCGGGTCAGCCACTCGGCGGCCGTCCGCGCCGAGGCTTCGGCCGCCAGAGCGGAGACCCGCTCCGCGCCGACGGCCACCGGCGCGATGCCTCTGGCGACGAGAGCGTCAGCCAGGTCCGCCAGCAAGCGCGGATTTCCGCCGGTGGCGGCATGGCAGGCCCGGACGAAGGCTTCCTCCGGAGGGTCGCCGGCTGTCGCTGCCACCAGCCGGTCGCCCAGCAGGCGTCCGCTGTCCTCGACACTCAGCGGCCCGGGCCGCAGGACGGTCCGCACCGCGTCCGGCACGTCCGCGCCGGCAGGAGCCAGCGGGCTCCCCCAGGCCCCGGGAGGCTCGCGGATCGCGGCAGCGAGATAGCACCGCAGGCCGGATACCCATGAAGCCAGATGCTCCAGGAAAGACAGGGAGCAGTCGTCCGCCCACTGAACGTCATCCATCAACAGGGCCAGTGGCTGCTGGTCGCACAGGCTACGGGTCAACCGGAGCAGGGCCGGCAGGATAGCCTGGTCGCCGTGTGCCCCCGCAGGGTCGTCGAAGAGGGCGATCAGCTGCGGCGACAACAACTCCTGCCGCTGCTGGGCCGGAAGGGACAGAAACAGCTGACGGACGGCTGCGAACGGCAGGTCCCGTCCGGACTGCTCGCACCGCACCGTGAGGGTTCGGAACCCGGATCGTGCCATGTCCGCGGCTGCGGCAATGAGGGTGGACTTCCCCATTCCGTCCGGCCCCTCGACCATGACGATCTGTCCGCCGATGCTCTCCGCCCGGGCGAGACCGGCGGCCACTATCGCGATTTCCTCTTCTCTGCCGTGACACTCCGTTCCGGCCATGGGCCAATTATGCGCCTGAACAACGACCCGCACAGATCACCGCTCATACGCCTTCGCACGGGCACACATACCGGTATTAGATGAAGGTATGTACGGTGTTACCGGTTCCGGGCCCCACTCGGCGTCGGACGGCGAGCAGGAGTTCATCGGGCGCCGGAGCCAGCTGGATACCCTTCGTGCCTGCGCCGGCCAGGTACGCGAGGGCACGCCGTGGGTTGTCGTCGTCGAAGGCGAAGCAGGAATCGGCAAGAGTCTCCTCGTACGGCAGGCACTCGCCGAACTCGACGACTTCACCGTCTGGTGGGCGACCTGCGACCTGACGGAACAGGACTACGCGCTCGGCGTCGTCGACCAACTGATCCGCAAAGTACCCCGCTCCATCCTCGCCGAGGCACCGTCCCTCTCCCGACCGCCGACCGCCGAGCCCAGGTCACCGATCCAGGTCGGCGCAGACGTGGTCCGACTACTGGGAGCGGCCCAGGAAACCCAGCCGGTGGCGGCCGTGGTCGACGACATCCAGTGGGCCGACGAAGCGTCGATGGCCGCCCTCGGCTTCGCCGCCCGCAGACTGTGGGCCGAGCGGGTCCTCGTGGTGGTGATCACCAGAACGGAACGCCGACCGGGTGAGCACACCGCCGCCACCCTCTCGGTGGACTGGCAACGAATAGTCGCAGGCGTCGAACACGGCCACCAGATCGTCCTCTCCGGCTTCGCCGACCAGGAGATCATCCAGCTCGCACGCTCCATGGGCAGAGCCAACATCACACTGGAGGCAGCAGACCGACTGCGAAAGTACACCGGAGGCAATCCGCTCTACCTGCGCTCGGTACTCAACGAAACACCGTCCGACGACCTCGCAGACCCTCTCCGCACACTGCCCGCACCGAAGTCGCTCGCCCACACCGTCCACCGAGCCCTGAACCGGCTCCCGCCCAACAGCCGCGACCTGCTCGAAGCCCTCGCCATCCTCAACTCACGCGTCCCACTTGCCATCGCCGCCCGCCTGGCCCAGGTCGACGACCCGGCCTCCGCCCTGGAACCGGTGCTCAACTCCGGAATGGCCGAATGGCGCCCCGGCGACCCCTCCAGCCCGGTCGAAATCCGCCACACCCTCCAACAAGAGGCGATCTACCGAGCCATCCCCCCACTACGGCGCCGAGCCCTGCACGCCGCCGCCGTCCCACTCGTGGACTCCGCCGCCGCCTGGGCACACCGCGTCGCGGCCACCGACCGCGTCGCCCCCGAACTGGCCACAGAACTCCAGACGGAGGCCGACCGGGTCGCCGCCCAGGGCCAGCTCAGCCGCGCCGCAACCCTCCTCCTGTGGGCCGCAGACCTGTCCGACAGACGCGAAGACCAAGAAAGACGCCTGCTCACCGCCGCCGTACGCCTGCTACTGGGAAAGAACTACCGACGGTGCGCCGCGCTACGACACCCCATCGAGACCTGCACCCCGTCCGCGCTGCGCACTTGCGTCCTGGGGCGCCTCGCCTACAGCGAAGGCGGCCTGGAGATGGCCGCGGCACTCCTGTCAGAGGCACTGCACGTCGCGGAGAGCGAAGGCTCACCGCAGGTGATCGCGCTTGCCTGCGTCTGGCTGGGCGCCACCTACAGCCAGCAGATGCGGGGCGAGGAGGCACTTCCCCTGTTCCTGCGGGCCCTCAGCCTGGACCTGCCCGCGCCCCGGGCGGTCAGCTACGCCCGGTACCTGCTCTCGCTGGCGTCCGCCGACATGGGGGAGCCGCGTGCGGGCCTGCGCGCCCTGGCGGACACCACGGCCCTGCCGGAGCAGGCCGCCCAGGTCGCCCTCGCCGACAGTCTCCTGCTCAGCCCGCGCGGAATCCTGCGCGGGATGGCAGGCGAGCTGCACGCCGGCATGGAGGATCTGATGACCCTGGTCCGCCGGCAGCGTGCCGGAGAGGTCACCGAGGTCCAGGTCTCGGAGTACTTCATCCTGGCCGCGTTCCAGTATCTGGCGGGAGTCTGGGAGGACGCCGAGGTCACCGCGCAGAACGCCCTGACCCTCGCAGCCGCGAACGGGCAGCTGTTCGGCTTCGCCCCGGCACACGCCGTCGCCGCGATGGTGGCCGCCGGCCAGGGACGTTGGGATGCCGCCGTGGAACACCAACGAGCCAGCGAGAAGGCGGCCCGGGAGAGCGAAGCAGCACTCGACGGCGCCTACCCGATCCTGGCTGCGGCGGTGCTGGCCCAGGCCAAGGGAGACCCCACCGCGATGGCCCAGGCCATGCAGCGCTTCGCGCCCCCCGGCGCAGCGGCCCGGCTGGCCGGCTGGCACGTCTGGTGGCTCCCGCTGCAGGTGGAGGCGTACATCGGCACCGGACGCCTGGACATGGCCACCACCGCTCTCGGGCAACTCCAGGAGATGGCCGAGGACGCGCCCTGCCTCCGGGTGACCGAGCACTGGCTGACGGGGGAGCTCGCCGAGGCCAGACAAGATACCCAGAACGCGATCGCCGCCTACCGCAACGGCCTCGCCCTGCCCGTCAGCGACGACGACGTCCCACTTCACCGTGCCCGACTCGAGCACGCGTACAGCAGGATCCTTCGCACCACCGGAGAACACGAGGCGGCCCGGGAGCACCTGTTGCGTGCCCGGCGCGCGTACCAGGAGATCGGCGCCACCCCGTTCGCCGAGCGGGCGGCCTCCGAGCTCGGCGCGCTGGGTGCCGAAGGCCGGCCCGACGACACGAAGGGCCAGTCCGCCGTCCCCGGGACCTCTACCGCGGCGCCGGCCACCGCGGGCCCCCCGATCGGCCTCACCGAACGGGAGCGTGCCGTCGCCCACCTCGCAGCCCAGGGGTTGACCAACCAGGAGATCGCCGGGGAGCTCTTCGTCAGCACCAAGACGGTCGAGTACCACCTCGGCCACGTCTACGCCAAGCTCGGTCTGACATCGCGCCGCCAGCTGCGGAAGGCTCTGAAGTGAGATGGTCTCATCTTCACAGCGTGGAAACCGCCCGCATCCCACCGAGGACATCCCCAGACCGGTGCCGGCCGGGCTGTGAAGGAAGTTTCGGTTCAGCCTGCCGGGGCAGGGATGCTGCTACTTCGCACCCGTGATCGAATCCGCCCTCCGTGGCCGCCCCGGCGCCGACGCCGACCGGACGGTCCATGAAGGGTTGCCCCTGAGGTCCGGTTGCAGGGCAGAGCCTCGTTCCTGCCTCGTAGCGTTTCTCTCCCGTGACCTCCTCGCGGAGCATTCCATAGAGTCGGGACAAGAGTGATCTTCATTCCCTGCGCTTGGATGGGCGGCCGACATGGACGGTAGTAACGCGATTCCCCGATGCACCGGTCGACTCCGGACCGCGGCAGGGCGATCGGTCACCGTCCTAGCCACAGATGATGTTCTCGCCGGGGGCCTGGCCCTCGCCTCCCCGGCCCACGCGGCCACCTCGGCCCACACGGCCACCTCGGCCCACACGGCCATCCCCGCCCCCGCGGCCATCCCGGCTCCGGCCCACCCACCCGCGACGACGACCCCTGCGGACACCGAACCGGGCGAACCCGTCACCCCCGAGACGCTGCGCGATCTGGTGCTTGCCCACCCGTCCGGCCGGATTCCCTGCCTGACCCGGGACAGCGAGCTGTGGTTCTCCAAGTTCGTCGCCGACCAGCGCCAGGCGGCTGACTGGTGCGGCTCCTGTCCGGTCGCCGAACCATGCCGTGAGGCCGGTCGTAGCAGCCGCGCCGCCTACGGCGTATGGGGCGGGGAGAGCCCCCGGGAGCGGCGCAACGCTGGCTATGCAAGCCGCAGGTCGTGACCGCCTTCACGGCCATGCCGCGAGCGGTGGGGCGGCGCTTCGCTGCATCGTGTGACGGCATCGTGTGACACACGGGAGCGCATGCAGGGGCCAGGGGGATGCACCGCCGTCGCCAGGGGAACGGACCCGGCTGGATCCGGCAGATCGCGTTCCGCAGCCGGACAGGCCGTCGAGTTCCCGCAGATCACGGCACCCTTTCACGGAACGGGCCGGATGGAATCGCCCCGGATAGGACATCGCCGTGTCCTCTCCGTCCAGCGAATGGCGAATTCCTGACCGATTCATCCCGTGACATCCAGTAGTTCTGCCTATGCGGGACCGGGCGCATTTCTGTTTGCGCACAATAACATGCCCGCTCTATTCCGCGGAATACGGGACAAGGTCACTGCTTATGCAGGGCCCTGTTCCGTGCCGGCTCGTTAATTGCGGAATTTGCGGTAGAGGGCGGTTCCGGTGATGAGGAGGATGAGGGCGGCGGTGGCGATGCCGAGGGTGGCGCCGGTGTGGGCGAGGGTGCCGCCGCTGGTGGTGGTGTCGGTGTTGTTGGTGATGGGGGTGGTGGTTGGGCTGGTGCTGGCGGTGGTGCTGGTGGTGGTGGTGTCGTTGGTTTTGTCGGTGTCGGTGTCGGTGTCGGTGTCGGTGTTGGTGGTGGTGGTGTTGTTGGTGTTTGCGTTGGTGGTGTTGCTGGGGGTGGTGGTGTTGCTGGGGGTGGTGGGGGTGGTGCTGTTGGTGGGGGTGGTGCTTGGGCTGGTGGCGGGGTTGGTGGTGAGGGTGAGTTTCTGTGTG
>NZ_JBEZIR010000137.1:0-22870 GCF_040651175.1 Kitasatospora sp. NPDC048540 | reverse complement strand
GGGGGCCGCCCCCCGCGCCGACGGCCGGCCGCCAGGCTGCCGCACCACCGCCTGCGCGTCGGCCGTCGCTCCTGCCGTCCTACTGATCCTGGACCTGCCGCTCCGCGCCCTTCCCGGCGCGGGGCCGTCCCGCTGCCTGTCCGGGCGGCGCCCGCCAGGCCTCGGCCCCAGATCCCCGGCCCGCCGGGCCTCGGCTCCGCCCGCTGCGCCCGGTGGTGTCTGCCGGGTCGCACGGGGTGGTGTCGGTGTCGGCGGCAAGCTCAGTGGATGGTGCGGGTGAATCGGCCGGATTGTGCTTCCGTGTCGGTCAGCACCAGCCTGTCCCGCCGGCCGACCTCGATCTGGAAGAAGCGCGGTCCCAGCGGCACGGTGACGCCCAACGTGAACCGGCAGCCGGCGGTTCCTTCGAGTGTTCCCCCTCCGAGAGCGCCGAGGGCCACGATCGTGCCGTCCTCGTCGTAGACGGTGACATCCGCTCCTCTGCGAACGTCGCCGTCGGCGCCTTGGCCCGCGCACCCGTCATCGGTGGCCACCGCGCCGTCTGTGAGCGCCAACGTGCCCATGAGGCCGAACGTCGCGGTACTGGGCGCGGGCTGGCGCAATCCACTGGCGGACACGCCCCACAACAGGGTGACCGCGGCTGCGCCGGCTGTGAAACCGCACAGTGCCCACCACAGTTGCCGGGCTTCACGGTGTGGCCTTGGGCTGATTGCCTCGTCCTCGGGCCGGGTGGACTCAAGGGAGTCGGCCGGCGAGAAAGGCACAGGAGCTTCGGTCGGCTCAGTCATGTCCGCAAGCGTTCCAACCCGGTAGGCGTTGCGGGAACGAAGAGATGGGACCGTGACCCATGCCCTGAAGATCCCGGCCACCGCCACCCCGCTGCTCGCCGTCCCTCGTGCTCTGACCGCATAGGTTCACGGGCTTGGTGGAGCTCTATCGATGCGGTTCGCCTTCATCTCCCGCACGAGCTGCCACTGGGCTGCCACAGGGTCCGTAGGTGCTGTCCGGAGCGTGTCGTTGTCGGCCATGCTCGGACATCAGCGAACTCTGGAATGACTGATCCCCGTGCCAGGCCCCTTGGCTGGCGAGGCAACGCTTCCACCCGTGCCCTATCTGCCACGTTGCCCGACACCATTCCTAGCAGCGCGGCGGCCGCTCCGGTGGCACTCCAGTCACGTGACAGGGAAGATCTCAAACGCGGTGTCAGCGAATCCGAGTCGCTGATCACCTGGGCGGCAATCACCCTCATCACCAGGCGCATCACCTAGCGGCAGTCCCGCCGGGCCGGCCAGACCGATTCGAGGACCGCGTCCTCGGGGACCCAGGGGAAGTGGACCCACGGATACCCGGCCGACGAGGAGCACCTCGGATCGAACGTGAGTACCGCGTCGATGAAGGGCGCGGGCGTGGTACCCGTGGTCGATGACGTAGTGGCCGACCAGTGTCGGCGCGGCGAAGGCGCTTCCCGGCCTGAATGGGATGCGGATCTCGCCTGTGCCCACACTGCTTCGCTGATGACCTGGCCCAGGCCCTCCTCCGCCTCGCCCGCCAACGCATCAGCGTCCTGTTCGCCATGCTCCACGACGGCACCCTGTACGAATCCCGAACCCCAGCCGTCACCCTCGCCGCATGACCACCTCAAACAGCACCAAAACCGGCACCACATGCTTGAGGAAGGACATAGAGGCACCCCCCGTCCCCGCAGCCGCGGTGGGTCGTGGTGTGCTGCGCTGCGCCGTCCCGGTTCTCTGCGGGGGGCCGCGTGGCGGTGCCGGACGGCGATCCGGTGCCGGGTGACACTGGCGCCATGACCACGTACAGCGGGACGGCGACCGTGTCGGCGGGCGGTTCGCGGTATACGTGCCAGGCCGGCCTGAATCGCTGGGTGGAGCCCGGAGCACCGGATCCGTCCGGTGGGGCGGGAGCATCCGGTGGCGCCGTGAGCTGGGCCGGCTCCATCGTCCTGGACGACGCGCAAGCCGCCGAGGTCGTCCGGCATGCCGACGACCGGCAGTTGGCCGTCGACGGACCCTCCGCGGCCTTCGTGGTGACCGGGTGGAGCCCCGGTACCGCGGAACTGAGGATCCGGGGCACCGGCAGCGAACCACCCTTCCGGTAACCGGCGGGCGACCGCGCACCGGATCCGCCTCGACCGGCTGGACCGGCTGGACCGGCTCGACCGCCCGGGCCGACCAGCGGTGGCCTGGGGCACCCTACGCTGTCGGCCTGGCGTGGCGGCCACCCCGCGGCTCGATTCGCCGGCCGCCTGCTGTCGCCCTCGGCCGGGCTGCCATGGCGTTGACGGGGGATGACGAACGCATGGAGAACCACATCGCCGCGGCGATCGCGGCGATCGAGGCGTTCCACCTCGGGAACAGACACCTTCCATTGAGCCCGGCCGTCCGCAGCTCGGTGAAGGCCGGCGTGCCGGTGCACTGCAGCACCCGGCGCACCGGCCCTCGACATCGAGTGGACCTGGGCCCATCGGCACCTCCGGCCCTCGCGTACATGCCGCGAGCGACGGTGACAGGGACAATGAGGATGTGGCAGACCGGACCTCGCCGGAGCTGCTCTGGGCCTCGGCGGCCGTCAGGCCCACGGTGCGGGGCCCTCGGTACCCGGAGTCCGGTCAGAAGTTCAGAACCTCGCGGTCGAGTGGATACCGGGCGTGGTGAGTGCCCTCATAGGGTGAGGGCGTGATCGGCAGGACGCCGGTCGGCTGCAGGCCCAGGTTGTCGTCCCAGATCCGGGGTTCGACCTGCCCCAGCACGTGGAACTCCCGGAAGGTGAACGGCGGGCTGTCGGTCGGGAAGGACTCGGCCGTGGTCATCACCTGGAAGTGCAGGTGCGGCGTGGTGGAGTTGCCGCTGTTACCGATCAGCCCGAGGACCTGGCCGGATTCGACCCGGTCACCCTCCCGTACTTCGAGCGAGCCGGCCTGCAGGTGGGCGTAGAGCAGGTAGCGGCCCGGCGCGACCTCCAGGGTGACGTGGTTGCCGACGGTCTCCTCGATCGGCGGAGCGGGCGGCGTGACGGGTGGCGGGTTGTCCGCGATTCCGTCCTGGACCTCCACCACTCTTCCGCCGGCCGAGGCCACGACCGGCTGACGGTAGCTCAGGTAGCTGGTCAGCTGCGCGGGGTCGCCTTCCCAGGCCTGCCCTTGCTCGCCGATCCGGTACCAGTCGATCGCGAAGCGCTGCGGCACATCGAGGCGGCCGTTGATCGGGGCGAGGCCGCGCCGGTGGTGGGTGTTGCCGCAGCACGACTCGCTGGAGTACCAGGTGCCGGGGCGGACCGGTGGGCCCAGGTTCAACGGCGCGGTGCGGGCGGTCGGGGTGGCCTGCACCGTCTCCTCGAAGGGGGTGGGGCCGGAGGGGGTCAGGACGGCACCCGAGAGATGGTGTTCGAGGACCTTGGGCGCCGGCCGACCGCGGTCGAGGACCAGGTCGAGCCAGACGACCCACTGCTGGGAGCCCTGGATGACGGTCGGCGTCGGTGCAGGGGGCGGCGGGGTGTACCCATCCGCACCCGGTAGGGGGTCTCCGACCGGATTGGCGGCGTCGGCCAGTGGCTGCCCGCTCAGCGAGCCGATGACCCGCCCGCTGCGGGCGTCCCGGACGTCGACACGGTCGAGCCGCAACGGCGTGCTGCTGGACAGTGTGCTCGTGGTGAGCAGTTCGTACGAGAGGTGCGTCCTGCCGTCCGTGGCGACGAACGGCGTCGGTTCGGTCATCACCGCCGCCGTCAACGGCGTGAACTGTGCGCCGGGCGCCGGTGTGGCCGCGCGGGTTCCGTATCCGGGTCCCGCCGAGCCCACCAACATGGCGGCTGCGAGCACGGCAGTGGCGAGCCCGCGGATCAGCTGGTTGCGGCCAGTGCGGCTGCCGGGGTCGCGCTCTGCCATGGTGCTCTTTCGTTCGTCGGATCCGGGGCCGTGGAGGACGCCGGGACGCCCCGAGCCGAGGCGCAGGCCCATGTAACCCGGCGGCGCGCCGCTTCGGTCGGAGGCCGCCGGAGTCAGGTGCCGAACTACACCCGTCCAGCCGCAGCGAAACCGCCGCGTCCTCGTGTCACGGCAGCTTCGGGCCGCTGCACGTCTGTCATGCGGTCCGCGGCCGGCGCCACCATGATGAACTCCCGTGCGCCGTCGGCGAGCTCCGGGCGCCGCGGTGATGGGGGGCGGTCCTCCGGCTGGTCACGGGCGCCTGATGCGGGCCTGCCGGGACTGGTCACAGGCATCCCGTTCAACTGACTGCTATCGCGTTCCGGCGCCCCTGACCTGCGCGGACAGCTGCTGCGGCCGGAGACGGGCTCGCCGAGGGTGGAGCGTGCGTTCGATGTTTCTCCGGTGAGCACCACCCCCGTTTCCGACGTCCTACGGCCGTCTGCGCCGGACCACCGAGCAGCCGGGCGACGCGCAGCGGGCCCCGAGCAAGCTGATGGATGGCGGCGGGCGCGGCCGCCGCCCGCTTGGACGCTTTCCGCCGGGGTGCCTCGACGGGCCGACCTCACCCGCCCGCTCACCCGCCTGTGGCTCCAGGGCCGCCGGGCCCGGGCGCGGTGAGCCTGGCGCAGACCGCCGCGGTGCTGTTCGTGTCGGCCTACGGCTGGGTGGCGTCCGTATCGTGCGGCAGATGGCGGACCAGTTTTTGGATCAAGCGCGCTCGAGTCTCGGGTGGGGGAGACTCCGGGGGTATTGCTACTTCAGGTGGTAGGCGGGAGAGATCCACCGGACCGCCCGGTGGACGCTGTGATGGTTGTGGGCCCGGATCGAGGCGAACGACCGCCGGGCCGAACCGCCCGCAGCGCCCCGCTGAACCGGGTGTTCTGCGCGCTCGGTATCCGCGGCACCGGGCGCACGATGTCGCGCCGGATCGCCGCCCACTTCGGGTCGATGGCCGCCATCCGGGCGGCCGACGCCGACGCGCTGGCGGAGGTTCTCGGCATCGGTGTGGAGAAGGCCAAGGTGATCGTCGCGGAGCTGGCCGACGTCGCGCCGGTGCTGGACAAGCCGCTCGCGCAGAACGTCGGCACGGCGGTCACCGAGCCGGCCGCAGCTGCCACGACCGACGCGCCCGAGGGCGGCCCGGGCGGTCCGCTGGCCGGCGAGAGCGTGGTGGTCACCGGAAGCATGGCGGGGAGCCCGCTGGACGGCCTGTCACGCAACGAGGTCAACGAGCTGATCGAGACGGCGGGAGGCAAGGCATCCTCCTCCGTCTCCAAGCGCACCACCCTGCTGGTGCCAGGCGAGTAGGCCGGCTCCAAGCGGGCGAAGGCCGAAGAGCTCGGCATCCGCCTCCTGACCCCCGAGGAGTTCGCCGACATCGTCGCCGACCACCTCACCTGAGACCGGCCCGGCACCGAGCCCCGCCCCGGCGGTGGCCGAGGAATTCGATCTCGCAGGCGCGGTCTGGCCTGACGAACAGTGCCCCGCAAGCGCGGCCGGCCGGGCCGGCGAACGGGGTCGTCGTGGTGAGCCTTCCGCGTAGGAGGCCGGCGAGGTCGGCCCGTTCGTGCTGGGTGAACCCGCTGCCGACTGCCCCGCAGTAGAGGATCCGGCCGTCGGCGGTCCGCTGGCCGACGAGCACAGCTTTGACGGCGGTGAGAGCGTGGCCTGCCGGGATCCATCCGCCGATCAGCAGGTCGGCGGCGGTGGTGCGGCGCAGCTTCTGCCAGGCGGGGTCCCGGCGTCCGGGCGGCAGGGGGAGGCGAGGGCCTTGGCGACGACGCCCTCCAGGTGGTGGTCCGTGGTGAAGCGCAGGGCGGCGTCGGCGTCGCCGATCCATGCGGGCGGGACCATGATCCGCGGGTGTGCGAGGGGCAGCTGCTCGAGCCGGCGGCGGCACTGCAGGTAGGACTGGCCGGTCAGGTCCTGATCGCCGTCGGCGAGGACGTCGAAGAGGGAAGTGAAGGGGTTCGCAGATTCTCGGAGGCCGACGGTCAGGGGCGTTTCAAAGTCCCGGTGATCACGGAAGTTGCTGGTCACGGCGGTGTGATGCGGGCTGGTCGGCCCGTTGCCAACGCAACGAGGCCCCGGTTGAAGGGGTGACCTTGCCAAGTCGCCCTGTACCGGAGCCTCGATGTGCCGCCAGTCTGCCACCGTCTGCCTCGCCAAGCCGCCCGTTCGTCAGCACGACACGGCGATCGGTCTGGCGGAGCGGTTGCGTGGCCTGGCTGATCCGCGGGGGCGGCGCGGGAGACGTCACCCGTTCGTGAGCGTGGTGCTGATCGCTGCTTCCGCGGTCCTGGCCGGCGCCCGCTCGTATGCGGCGATCGGGCAGTGGGCCGGGTCCGCGCCGCAGCACACCCTGGCCCGGCTCGGCGCACGAGCCGTCGGAGTCCTCGGTGTGCGGGTGCCGCCGAGCAGGGCGACGATCCGCTGCGTGCTGACCTTGGCCTGTCCGGGCGGGCTGGCCGAGCTCACCGGCGCCGACCGGCCGGAACTGAGACCGTGGCGGTGGACGGCAAGAGCGCACGCGGCTCACGCAACGGCGAGATGCCGGCCGCTCATCTCCTTGCCGCGATGACCGCCGACGGCCGGACCATCTCCCAGCTGCGGGTTCCCGACAAGACCAACGAGATCACCTGCTTCGCCGCGCTGCTTGAGCCTTTCGACCTGACCGGGGTCACCGTCACCGCGGATGCCCTGCACACCCAGCGCGGCCACGCGCGCTTCCTGGTGGAGGAGAAGAAGGCCCACTACCTGCTGGTGGTCAAGGCCAACCAGCCCGAACTCCACCGTCGCCTGCGGTCACTGCCGTGGAAGGATGTCACCGCGCGCCGCTACGACCGCGAGATCGGCCACGGTCGCAGGGAGACCCGGGCGACCAGAGCCCTCACCGTCACCGACCTCGGTCTGGACTTCCCCCACGCCGTCCAGGCCGTGCGGATCCTGCGACACCGCACCGACCTCGCGAGCGGTCGATGCAGCCGCCAGACGATCTACGCGATCACTGATCTGACCTCGCATCAGGCCTCGCCCCAGCGACTCGGCCGGCTCGCCAGGTCGCAGTGGACGATCGAGAACCGGCTCCACTTCGTCCGCGACACCACCTTCGGCGAGAACATCTCGAAGATCCGCACCGGGCACGGCCCCGAGAACATGGCGAGCCTGCGCAACCTGGCGATCAACACACTCCGACGGCACGGGCACCGCAACATCGCCGCCGGCCTCCGCCACGTCTCCTACGACCCCTTCAACCGGCCGCTCGACCTGCTGGACATCCTCTGACCTGGCCATCTACGTGATCAACGGGACTTTGAAACGCCCCTGGGTAACAGCCTCGGCGCAAGTGGCCAGGTCACCGCGACAACCGAGTACCAGCAGCGCCTGGCTGCCACTACTCGCGATCGTCTGGGTCCGTTCCACCCCGACACCCTGGTCACGTACAGCATCCTGGCCCGGTGGCAGGGAGAATCGGGTGACGCGACCGGAGCGGCCACCTCCCTCGCCGGCATTCTGGCGGCCATGCAACGGCTCGTGGGGCCGAACCACCCCGACACCCTGGCAGTCCGAGGCAGTCTCGCCTTCTGGCGGGGGGAGGCCCGGCTGGCGCGGCCGCCGCCTACCGCGACCTTCTGAAGGACCGGTTTCGGGTCCTCGGCCCGGACCACCCCGACACCCTGACCACCCGGAGCAACCTCACCCACTTGCAGGGGAAGGCTGCTTCCGCCGAGGAGATACTGGTGGACGACGTGGGAAGGGCCGACCCGAGTGACTCGAAACCCCCGCCACCCGGACGGGGTCAGGCGATGTGATGCGATGAGGCCGCCCCGCTGCACGGCTCTGGTCTGCTGTCTCTCGCCTGCCGGTGAGGCGCTGTCACGGATCCTCTCGGAACTGCCGTCCACGCGGACCTGCACATCCGTCCGCCTCCCGGCGTAACCCCCCGGGGCCCCGCGTCCCTCCCGGTACCGCCCGCCCGGTCGTAGTGATTACCACCGCTGCCGGGACAGGAGAACGACCCGGTGACCAGCACCGGCCGCGGTACAGGCTCCCTGATCACCGCCCGCCCCCGGGCGGCGACCCCGGCCCCGAAGCCGCCGCCCAGCGCGCACACCTGCGGTCGGAGGCTTCCCCGTGCCAGTCCTCGCAGCCGAACTGATTGCCGCGCAGTTGTGAGGACCCGGAACCGGCCACCCCTGGAGGCGCGGGCGCGTACCGGCCGGTTGCCGCGGACGAGCGCGCGCCGGCGACCCCCGCCCAGGCGGTGACCGGCAGCACTGCCACCTTCGGGTGGTGCACACCGCGCGCCCGGCGTGGGCGACTTGGGACATCACCCCGTTCACCCCGGGCTTCGATGTATCCGTGACGGCCCGGCCGGGCCTGCACTCCGCCGCCCGACCGGTGGACTTACATGATCATCGAGCCTTGAAGCGCCCCAGGGCCCTCCGGCGGAACGGTCGACACTTCAAAAATCTCTCTCGAACAATCTCTTTCGACCGCTGGGGAGCCTGCCGTCATTCACCTGTCGAGAGCGTAGCCGTCAACCTGTCGGCGGGCGCTTTGAATGGGCTCAACACTTCCGCAGCCGTTCGCGCCGAGGGCCGGAGATCCGGGTCGGATCCCAGCAGCGAAGAGACCAGCCGCCGAACATCCTCCGGTATGCCGTGCCGCCGTCGACCGATCGGAACTTCCCTGACGTGTCCGACAGTCAAACCGAAGGATCGTGCACCGGCAAGAATTTGGTAGCAGGTGACGCCGAGTGCGAACAAGTCTGCTTCAACATGATCGGCCATTGGATCAAGCCATTCGGGTGCAACATACCCTTCACTTCCCCAGGGCGGAAGGTTCCGTGCATCGGACCTGCATGCCCCTTCGAAGTCAATGGGGTGAAGCACGCCAGAGTCGTCAATCATGACATTACGAGGCTTGATGTCCCGCCAGGCCCAGCCCGCCTCATGCACCTCGGCCACACATTCCGCAACGGTTGCGGCCAGGCCTATTGCGGCCTCGACGGGCAGTGTAACCGCGTCTCGTAACAAATCTTCGACGGTGCGTTCGCCGAGATGTTCGAGGACGAGGTATAGATTTCGCTGCTCCTCGAACATCTCGATGATTTTTGGTACGTTGACTCCGGCGTCGGCAAGTTCTTCGAGCGCGTGGGATTCTGCCAGCATCAGCGCCTTGCCATCTCTGCCGTCCCACCAGGTTTCTCCTTGGCAGCGCCCCTCCTTCACTATGCACCGCCGCAAGGGTGTTTCGGCCATGTCGAGCGCCTTGTAGACGCCACCCTTTCCGCGCTGCATTATCGGTTCATATGCAAGATATCTACTCCCGAAGTGACTTTTCGGACGCTCTGATGTGGACCGGGGCGGGAAGGGATTCGGACACCAGGAGGGATCAAAAAATGGATCGGTTCGTACATCGGGGACCAAGTCGCCGTCCGGCCCCCGCAAGGCCGGAAGAACCTCCGAGCCAAATTTTGCTTGAAGTGCTTGGAAGGATCCGTATCGATAGAATACTCGGCTCCCCTGTCGGTATGGCCGCTCGAACGGAATACAGGGTCCTGGAATTCCCCGGGTCAGGGCATCGAGCCGAGATGCCAGGTCGGCGGCCTCATCGCTGCCTCTCGGGTACACAGTCATGAACTTTCCGACCTGGCTCACACCGTAGGGGAATCCGCTGTTGAGCTTCAGGAGTTCGGCGAGGCTGCGCGGTGCCTTGAACAGCACCCCGCAGCCCATCAATTCTGGCGCTGCGGTGGATAGGACTCGATTGGCTGTCAGGATGGTGGCAGAAATATGCAGCTTCCAGCCCTGATCGGGATCGGCTGGATGGCTTTCGCGGCTGAGCCGCCAGATCGAATCCGCGGGGACCACTGGAAGATAAGCATCGCAAGCTTTTCGCCATCGCCTCTCGAGCCGGTCCGAACGCTGATGGTAGCTGATAGCTACAGGGGCCCGAGAGGCTGACGTGTGGCCGGGCGACATTTTTTACCTTTCCGGGGCTTCGAAGACTGTCGTGGTGGTGGTAATGGTGGTGGTCGTGCAGGCCGGGGTGGACCACGTCGTCGTGGTCGTGGTCGTGGTCGTGGTCGTCGTATGCCCCGGGAGGTCTTGACTTCCTCCCTTCCCCTTCATTCGTGCCAGGTCTGCAGGCCCAGTCGCAAACTCTCCCAACAATTCGTCGAAATCGCTTGAATAAAATCCCCCTCTTGAGGCTTGGAGCGCCTTTGCCTTCAGCTCTTCTGCGTATAGTGGATCTCGAATCGCCCGCTCCACTACTTCGTTCAGCTTCGCGCTCATGATCTTCCTTCCCTTGGGATGCCTCGGCTTGGACCGCAGGGATTCTTATCGGCCACGGAACGTAGCCGTCAGTGGACTTCAATATTCAGTATCGATCGCCGGGGCTGCGCCCGCCACCTGCCCAATAGGACGTACACAGAGTGACATTAGGAATGATGCAGGTGCAGTAAGAACTCCCGATCGCCACCGGCCCCTGACGGCGATGCTGCCGGTGCGAGGGCGTGGCGAGCGGGGCCCCTGGACGGTTGAGGGACGTGTCCGGAGTATCAACTGCTCTGCTGTATAGGGTGGTTGGTCCTCGGCCAGGAGTGCGGGGCCGTGTGCCCCCGTTGAGTGCGTGACGATCCTGGTCGTCACTTTCCGGCTGACTGCGAAGCCCAGAACCGGACAACCCGCCTTCAAGCACTACGAGAACCGCCGACGCTCACAGAACACCCTCTGAAGGGGTCCTGCACACGGGTTTGTCGTCGGACCTGCGGTGTACGGTCCCTGCGTGACCAAGCACGAGCCCTTTCCCCCTCACCTGGCTGAGCTGTTTCCCGCTGGCCCGACAACCGGTCGGACGCTGGCGGTACCGATCCCAGCGGGCCGAACGGTCCTTCCGGACGAGGGCGACGGGCCAACGCCCGTGATGTGGATGAGCGATGGACCGGCGCCGGCAGGTCTGTGGTCCGAGCTTCATGCCGCCCATCGCTTCTCGGGCCTGTGGCCGTTGCTGCTGGCGGACCTCCACCATGACAGCGAGGAGTTCAGGCCGTGGGGCTCGGGCGAGCTGTTCCCCGCGGGGAAGTCCCGACCACGCGACCACGACCCGCAGGCGTTCCTTACCGCAGCGTGGACATGGGCTGGCGCGGAGGCCGACCTCGCCTCCTACATTCGTAGCCAGGGCGGGCCGCCCACCGCCCGGGCCATCCGGGTGGCCGACGCCGACGCCTCCGCTGCCGGCTACGCCGAATTCCTGCTCCGGAAGCATCCGCGTATGAGGATCGGACTCGTGCCCTCCGAGCGCGGAGCGGACACACTGACTACTGCTCTGACCGCATAGGTTCACCGGCTTCGGCCTTGCCCTATGATTCCATGGCTATGGGGGGATCTGTTAGTGGCCGCCGCTGGCGTCCGCCACGTACCGTCGCTGTGGCGTTGGCCGTACTGGCTGTGCTTGTCGTACTGGCTGTTGTGCTCCTGATTCTTCCGGGGCTGGTCGTGGACCATGACCTCGCGGGCGCCCAGCTCGCCGCAGCGGACCGTTTGAACGCGGTGAACAACGTGCGCACCACGCTCCTGCAAGCGGTCGGCGGCGCGGTGGTCCTGTTCGGCGCCTACGCCACCTGGCGGCAGTTGCGCGTCAGCCAGGACGGGTTGACCGCGACCCGGGAGGGGCACATCACCGATCGCTTCAGCCGGGCCGTGGACCAGCTCGGCAGCGACAAGCTGGACGTGCGGATCGGGGGCATCTACGCACTGTGGCGGATCGCGGACCATTCCGTTCACGACCATGGTGCGGTCATCTCGATCATGGCGGCGTATCTGCGGACGCACCTGCCATGGCCGCCTCAGGAGCCCGGAGCCCCGGCGGCGGACGTGTCCATCAACTCGGTGCGCCCGCTCGAGACCCGTGCCGCGGACGCTCAGACTGCGCTGACCTGCCTCGGCGTCCTGGGCCAGGAACGTCGCCCCGAGTGGCTCAACGTCAGCTTCACTGACCTGCGTCGGGCCGACTGCGACGGCCTGTGGATGAACGGAATCAATCTCGATGGCGCGTGCCTGGAAGCCGCCAGCGTCTACCAGGTCAATCTGAGCGGGGCGTCACTGATCGCGGCCAACCTGCGGCACGCCGAACTCGGAACCTCGATCCTCCGCCAGGTTCGTTGTGTCGAAGCTGATCTGCGTGGCGCACGCCTCGTCAAGGCTGACTTGCGCGAGGCGGACTTCTCCGGCGCGGACCTGCGGGAGGCGAACCTGCGCAAGGCCTGTGCCCATGGCGCTGTATTCGCCGGTGCGGACCTGCGGCTGGCTGACCTCCGAGGCAGCGACCTCAGCGGCGCCGACCTGCGGCAGGCGAAACTGGAAAGCGCGCTGGCGAGCGATCTCACGATCTGGCCGGTCGGCTTCGACGTTCAGACGGCTGGCGTCGTCGTCGCTGAGGACCCTGGCGCGGAACTGGACAATCTGCTGCCGGCTGCCGCGATTACAAGGCAGGCCCCGCCGCTGCGGTCGGACCTGATGTCCGGTCCGGCAGCTTCCTCGAATTGAGTGGTCAGGCCGCAGGTTCATGAGGCCGTCCGCCCCAGCGGATGCCCTTCTCGCTGCGGACGCGGGCGCGCCTTGCGTTGGGCGGCCAGGACGTCGGGGTGGTGGGCGTTGGCGTTGCGCCAGCGGAGGTAGCGGTGCAGTTCGCGGGTGGACCGTGTGATTCGGATGGTTCGAGTTGGCGAGCGTGAACTGCCGCAGCGGTCCGAGGTGTGCCTCGATCGGGTTCGCCCAGGAGGTGTTGGTCGGGGTGAAGCACAGATGGACGTTGTTGTTTTTCGCCCAGCGCAGGATCCTCTTGCCGTTGTGGGCGGAGAGGTTGTCCAGGATCACGTAGACCGGGGCGCCGTCCGGCCGCGCGGCCCGGATTGACCTGAGCGCGGCCAGGGTGTTCGCGGTGCCCTTGCGCCGGCGGTTGACACCCCAGAGTGTGTCGTCGCCGACCGAGTAACAGCCGTGGAAGTAGGTCACGCCGTGGGTGCGCTTGTAGGTCGCCGGCAGGCGATCGGGCCTGCCCTGTTCGGCCCAGCACGTCCCAGCGGTGGGGCGGATACCGAGCGGGCCGAACTCGTCGAACGCGAACGTGCGGTCCGGGAAGCGGTCCAGGACGTGCTCGATCCGGTCGAGCTTGGCGTCGTAGTCGGGGTCGGTGGACTCCTTCCACGTCTTGGTGCGCTGGAAGGTGACGCCTCGTCGGGCGAGTAGGCAGCGCAGGGCTTCTCGGCCGATGCGGATCACCCGGCCATGGACCCGGCGCAGGTAGGCGAGGAGTTTGCGGATCGACCAGCGGGTGAAGGGCTGCCCGAGCTTGGCCGGGCGGGTGGTGGCCGTCTTGACGAGGAAGTCCTCGTCGTCAGGGCTGAGAAGGCGGGGACGGCCTCCCGCCCACTGAGGGTCCAGACAGGCCAGGCCGATCTCGTTGAATTTGTGGAGCACGTCCCGCACCGTGTCCTCGTCGGCCTGGACCAGCCGGGCGATTACGGGGACACGGTTGCCGCCGGCCGAGGCCAGAAGCATCATCGCCCGCCGGTAGCGCACCGAGTTTGTACTGCCCCGACGCACGATCCGCTGTAACTGCTGGCCCTCCTGGTCGGTCAGCCTCCGCACCTTGACCGGCTCTGCCACCGCACCTCCCTGCACTGGATCGGATGTCGGCCCACATCCAACCGCCTGAGGCGTTGCCATCGCCAACCTGGTGAACGTATGCGGTCAGAGCACTACAGTGGGTTGGGAAGGCCCCGTCAACTACTTCAACGACACCGCCAAGATCTCCGCAGTTCTCCGCGACTGGGAGGACCCGCGCGTTGGGCGCGTCGGTTGCCGGCGGTGACGGCGAGCGACGGATACCTGCTCGCCGGGGCCCCGGCCGGGCCCCCGGCCCGTCCACCTGCGCCTGCCCGAGGCGGGTTCGCGCAGCGGGCGTGGCGCAGGTCGAGGCCCGCACGGGCCGGCCCGGTCACGGCGCCCACGCTCCCGCGCGGGCGACCGGCCCCGCCGTGTGCCGGATCCAGCAGAACACCGCGGGCCGGGCGGGACCAGGCAGTGTGACCGGCAGAACTGTTGATCCGTCATACTTCTACCGGGAAGCTCACCCACCGGGGCCGGGCCGCGACGACGGGGGATCAGGTCATGGGCCCTGCCGTGTCGGCAGTGGGGGAATTCGGGATGCGGCTGCTGGACCTGCGCGCGCACGCCGCGCTCAGCCGCGAAGAGCTGGCGGCTGTCTCGGGAGTGAGCGTGCGGGCGCTGGCAGATATGGAGCGCGGCCGCTCCCGCGGACCGCAACGCCGCACCGTTCAGGCCCTGGCCGGCGCCCTGAGCCTGTCACCGCAGGCAGCCGCGGAGCTGGAGAGCGCCGCCCGCCTCGGCCGGCCGCGCCCACGACCGAACACCCGGGTACCGGCCCACAGCCTCCCCTCCCCGCCGCGGGACACCGATGACCTCACCGCTCGCGAAACACTCCCGGAGCGACCGGCCCTGTCGGGCAGTCAGACAACCGGCGTGGCCGGCCGTCGGGCTCCGGCACTGCCCGACGGGCCGCAGAACCCGCACCCGGCACCGGTACGCCGACCGCCGGTCCCGGCCCAGCTGCCGGCCGTCGGCCGGATGTGGGGCCGGGACGCGGAGCTTGCCCGCCTTGAGGCACTCGTGGCGCACCAGGACGGTCCGGCGGTGGTCGCGGTGGACGGGATGGCCGGGGCCGGGAAGACGACGTTCGCCCTCTGGCTGGCCCGGCGGGTGAGCCCGTCCTACCCGGACGGGGTGCTCTTCGCCGACCTGCACACGCACAGCCCGGCCGGTGAGCCGTCACAGCCGGGCGAGGTGGCTGCCGGGCTCCTTCGGGCGCTGGGCACACCGCCGCAGGACCTGGTGCTCGGCCCGGCCGGGCGGACGGCCCTGCTGCGCAGTGTGCTGGCGCAGCGTCGGGTCGTCGTCGTGCTCGACGACGCGGAGCGGGCGAGCCAGGTCGCGCCGCTGCTGCCCGGGACGGGCGGCAGCCTGGTCCTGGTCACGAGCCGTCGGCGGCTGACGGGTCTGAGCGTGCGCCACGGTGCGATGCGTCTGACCCTGGAGCCGTTGGCGGCGGACGAGGCCGTGCTGCTCTTGCGCGGTGTCCTCGAGCGGCGGGCGGCCGGATGGGAGACGGTGGACGAGGCGGCGTTGGCGGTGATCGCGCGGCGTTGCGCCTATCTTCCGCTGGCGTTGCAGATCGCCGCCGAGCGGCTGGCCGAACGGGGTCCGGCGTTCGTGTGCACGCTGGCCCGGGAGCTGGAGGCCGACGGGCGCCGGCTGGAGGTCCTGTCCGTGCCGGGCGAGGCCGAGACGGCGGTGCGGTCGGTGTTCGCCTGGTCCTACCGGACGCTGAACGGTGAACTCTCCCGGGCGTTCGACTTGCTGGCACTGCATCCGGGTGCGGTGTCGGGGACGGCCGCGGCCGCGGCCCTGTGGGGGGTGTCGGCAACTGAGGCTTCCCGGCTGTTCGGTGAGCTGTACGCCGCGCACCTGGTGGCCGAGGTGTCGCCGGGTCGGTACCGGATGCACGACCTGCTGCGCGAGTTCGCGCTGGAGTGTGCCGGCGCGCAGCAGGCGCAGACGCTTCGGGGTGCGCGTGAGCGCGTGGTCGCCTGGTATCTGCACGCGGCGGAGGCCGCGGCGGATCAGCTGCTGGGGCGCGGGCGCCACCGGGTGCCGATCGATCCCCTGCCCGAAGGGTGCCAGGCGCCGGCCTTCGGATCCGCCGCGCAGGCGTTGCAGTGGTGCGAGCGGGAACGGGAGAACCTGGTGGCCTGTGCCCGGCAGGCGCGGGCGGCCCGGAGCCCGGCCGCGTGGCAGCTGCCCTACGCGCTGTGGGGCTTCCGGTTCCTGCGCCATCACCACCATGAACAGCTGGAGGCCGGGCAAGCCGCCCGGGCGGCGCTCGCCGGGCAGGGCGACCCCGTGGCCGAGGCGTGCGTGGAGGTCGTCCTGGCCAGTGCCCGTGCGGGTCTACGTCAGCACGCGGCTGCCGACGTGCACTACCGGCAGGCGATCAGCTGCTTCGGCGCCGCCGGGGACGGTGAGGGCGAGGGGATGGCGCTGCTCGCCCACGCGATGTCCTGCATGCGGCAGGGCCGAAGCGCGGAGGCGGCCGGGCAGGTGGAACGTGCGCTGGGACTGTTCCGGGCGGCCAACTGCTCCTGGGGCACGGCACAGGCGCTCAGCGGGGTCGGCGAAGGGTACCTGGCGCAGGGCCGGGCAGAGGCGGCACTGGAACCGCTGGCCCTGGCACGCGCACTGCACCACGCCAACGGCTCACTGTGGCTGGAGGCATCCGTGTGCACCCTGCTCGGCACCGCCCACCGGGAACTGGGTGATCACGCGCGGGCACAGGAGTGCTACCAGCAGGCTCTCCGACTGCACGAGCGCACCGGGATGCGCGCCGGCAGCGCACACGCCCTGCACCAACTCGGCGCCTGCCTGGACATCCAGAACCGGCCACGGCAGGCCCGGCAGGTCTGGCTCCAGGCGTGGTCGATCTACCAGGCACTCGCAGACCCACGGGAGGCCGAGGTGCGGGCGCGCCTCGCCGCGCTCGTGCCGTGTCGCCCGGCGGACGCCGGCGGCCCGCAACACACCGGCCGATCCGGTGGCAGCGGCCACGCGGACCGGGCGCCGGGCGGCGCCCGCAACCTCCCAGCCTGCGTTGCGGGTTCCGTGGCCGGGACCGGCGGCGAGCGACAGCCTCTTCCCGCTGACCCGTGAAGCCGTTGCGTGAACCCGCCCGATCGTCCCTGCGGTCGATGAGGGATGGGGGCCGTCCTCCTGGAGGGTGAGGCGGGTGAACGGTGCTCCTCCCGGGGGCGGCCCGTAAGGCCCGACCCGGGTGCGACGTGGTGGGAGCGGCGTGCCGGAAGGATATGCACATGACTACCACTCCACCCCGGTCCGCTGTTTCGCCGGCACCGCGCTGGGCGGTGCGGGCCGCGCACGGTGCCGCACTCACCGCGCTGCCTGCGGGGATCTGGCGCCTCCTGCTGGTGGCCGGCTACCCGGGCGGATACACCGAGGCCGGATACCGGGCGTTGGGCGTCACCGGTTGGGGTGCAGCCTACGTGGCCGGCCTCAGCGTGGTCACCGAGGCGCTCGCGTTGCTCACGCTCGGCCTGGTCCGGCCCTGGGGGGAGGTCCTCCCGCGGTGGGTGCCGTTCCTCGCCGGCCGACGGGTCCACCCGCAGGCCGCCGTCGTCCCAGCCGGCCTGGGTGCCGTCGTCCTGACCGTCCTCTGGACTCCGTTCGTGCTGTGGTGGGCCGTCCCGCACCCCGGCATGACCGCCCTCGGCAGCACCATCGCCGGACTGCTCTACCTTCCCCTGGTCGCCTGGGGCCCGCTGCTCGGTGCCGTCACCTGGTCCTACTACCGCCGGCATCGCGCTGCGCGCCCGATCGACCGGACCACTCCGGCGGCGAGTACCACCTCGACGGCCGGTTCGTCACGGACGTCCCCGGGCTGCACTGCGCGATCGCCGAGGCTTTGCTCGGACCTGGCCGCTACTTCGGCCGGGAGTGGAACGCCTTCAGGGACTGCCTGTGCGGTGGATTCGGAGTGACCCCGCCCTTCACCCTGACCTGGCACGACTCCGACGTTGCACACCGCGCACCGGCGGACGTCGTGGAGGATCCGGAGGGTCGGCTCTCGTACTTCGAGGAGATCGTGCAACTCCTCGAACGGCGCGGCGTCACGTTGTGCTCAGGTAGCCGGCCGACAGGTACCCGAGCGACTACGACTCGCCCACCACGACGCGGCCGGAGCCGAGCAGGCCGGTCAGGCGGTCGACGTGCCGCTCGTTGACGATCCGTCCGTACTCGCCGGACGTCGCAGGATCGGTTCCGCAGAGACCTTCGACGGCGCGCGTGAGGGCGGGCTCGAGGGCGGCGGCGGTCTGCGGATCGGTCAGCACGTTGTCCGGAGCGATGCAGGTCTGCCCGGCGTTCAGGAACTTGCCGCGGGCCAGCCGGTCCGCGACCGCGTCGAGATCGGTGCCGCGGTCGACGAAGACCGGGGACTTGCCGCCCAGTTCCAGGGTGACGGAGGTGAGGTGCTCGGCGGCGGCCCGCATGACGATCCGCAGCTTCGCACGCTGGCCGGCGGGCCGCGGCCCTCGACGGTCAGACGACCCCCAGCGGCAGCAGGTACTGCAGCGGCTGGTCGAGGTCGTCCAGGCCGAGCAGTTCGTGCGCCAGGTCGTCGTGGAAGCCGCCCAGTGGTGTGGTGCCCAGGCCGAGGGCGGTGGCGGTCAGCAGCAGGGTCTGGGCGAGGTGGCCGGCCTCCAGCAGGCCCAGCCGCAGGGCCCGCAGGCCGTACCGGCGGCGCAGCAGGCCGAGGTCGAGGTAGAGGGCGAGCACGGCGGGGGCCCGGTCGATGGCGATCCCGTCCGGGTCCTCGGGGGCGCGGGTGAGGTAGGAGGAGAGGGCCTTGATCTCCTCGGTGGTCGGGGCCGGGCCGAGCGGCCGCAGCGTCCGGCGCTCGGGAACGCACTGGTAGGTGCCCGCCGGCAGGCCCTCGATGTCGAGCGCGAGCAGCCGCAGCCGGGCCGTGTACAGCGCCCCCGCGCTCGGGTACGGGCGGTGCACCAGCGGGCGGACGGTGCCGTCGGCGAGCGGCTGCTCGGAGCGGTGGCTCTGCGCGTGCGACCCCCAGAGCAGGGTGCCCAGGGTGCGGGCACCCAGCGGGCCGGTCAGCGGCCCGCGCGCGGAGGTCCGCGCGCCCAGCACGGCGGCGAGCGGGACGTCCGGCAACGGGTCGGCGGGCAGCGGGAGTTCGGCGGCGGAGGCCATCGGAGCGGGCCCCGCCGGCAGCGACCGCAGCGCGGTGTCCTCGGGCCGGCCGACCTGGAACTTGCTGCGCTCCAGGTACTGGCGGTCCGGCGCCCGGTGCCCGGCCGGGAAGAACGACGGCGGTTCGCCCGCGTCCAGCATGGTCCGCGCGGCCAGCCGGCAGACGGCCCGCTCCTCGTCGGGGGTGATCCCGAGCCGGTTGAACAGCATGTGCAACTGGGAGGCCCACACCCAGGGCAGCCGCACCTCCGAGGCCCGCACCTCCCGGGCCCAGTCCGCCAGCCAGGGCGCCGCACTGCCGTCCGCCAGCGCCTCGTGCAGGGCCCGGGCCCGCTGTGCCAGGGCCTCGTGCTGCCCCGCGTACACCGAGTTGACCTTGGCGTGCACCACCGCGCCGGGCAGCAGGGTGACCTCGGTGATCCACCGCCAGCTCGCCGCGTGCCGGCGCAGCCACTGGGCGGCCGCCAGCCGGTCCAGGCCGAGCGCGGCGGCGGTGGTGTGGGCCAGGTCGGCCGCCAGCGCCAGCCGCCGGGCCCCGCGCGGCTGCTCGCGCAGCGCCCGGACCGCCACCTGGGAGGAGACGGTGAAGACCTGCTCGGCCACCGGCAGCGCGAGCGGCCCGCCGTAGCGCTCGGTCTCCGGCTCGTACGGCACCTCGCGGACCTCGCCGTGCCGCGACGGCCACGTACCTTCCACCGCCGGGCGGGCTCCGGCCAGTTTCGCCAGGGTCGCCGGCAGCCCGGCCGCCGCCTCCGGGTCCACGGCGCGCACCCGGATCCGCAGGTGCGGGCCGCCCTCGCCGTAGCGGATGAAGAACCAGGCGGCGGCCTGGCCGGTGGCCACCAGGGCGTCCAGCAGCGGCGCCAGGTCCTCGGTGAGGAAGGCGTCGGTGCCCTCGGTGCCGCTGTGCAGGAAGAGGTGCAGGCTGTGCCAGCCGGCGGGGTCGGGGGCGGCCGGGTCGATGGTGGCCGGGTCGGCGGCGGGTCGGTCCGTCACGTCAGGTCCTCGGGGGTCGGGCCGGCCACCGAGGGTGTCGGCGGGGTGCCGGCGAGGGTGCTCCGGGCGGTCGGCACGGTTCACGGGCTCACGGGAAGGGGTGCGGATGGATCGTCAACTCGTCGTACCGCAGCGGCCGTTGGGTTCGTCCGAGCCGGTACGGAACCTCCAGCAGCCGGGGCAGGCCGCGGGTGCGGTGGTTCACGTGCCCGAACGTCATCGGCAGCGAGCCGGGCACCACCACCTTCACGCAGTGCAGGCCGAGCCCGTCCCGCACACCGGGCTCGTCCTGGATCACCGCGATCACCTCCAGGCCTTCGCCGGCCAGCCGCCGCACGGTGGCGACGAGCAGCTCGGTCAGGTCGGCCACCGGCTCGGGCGCCCCGGGCCAGGCCTGCCGCAGGTCGCGCTCCGGGGTGTCCGCGAACAGGAAGTCCAGCCGCTCGCCCGCCTCGGGCAGGGTGTTGAGGCCGACGTGGTCGTCCAGCGAGCGCACCAGCTCGGGCCGCTCCAGCATCGGCCGCAGCCGCTCCGGGGCGCGCGGCCCGCCGGGGGCCAGTGCCCGCTGCGCCGATTCGTGCACGTTGGTGACCACCTCCGCGACCGCGGAGCGGACCGCGGCGCGCGGGTCGTGGTGCGCCCCGGCAGCCAGGAACACCCGCGGCGCGTCCGGGTGCTCGCCCGTGTAGCGGCAGAGCGCGAGGACCGCCGGGATGCCGAAGTCGTTGGTGGCGTCCAGCAGGCGCAGCCGGTACCCGGCCAGCTCCGCCCGGTCGGCGAGCTGCGCCACCTCGGGGTCGCCGGCCGGCACGGTGATCCGCGGCAGCGGGGTGGCGGTGTACCAGGCCATCAGGAAGGCGTCCCGCTCGGCCACCTCGAACAGCCCGTACAGCGCGGCCTCCTGGGGGCTGTTGCCGAGCCCGCAGCCGTTCGAGGACTCGTAGACCACGCGTGGCCGGTCGGCGCCGGGCACGTCCCAGTAGGCCACGTGCTCGGGTACGGCGACCGGGCGGCCGTGGGTGAGCGACCAGCCGTGCACCCAGTCGAGCTCCAGGTCCGGGGTGTACGGCACGGTGCGTGAGACGGGGTGCCCGTGGTGGCGCGGGTCGGGCAGGCCGAGCCGCTGCGGGTCGAGCGCGCGCTCGGCGCCCAGCGCGGCGAACGAGGAGCGCAGCACCGTCCGGCGGCCGGTCGGGCGCATGCCCGCGAACCGTTCCACCGCCTCGAACAGGGCGATCCGCTCGCTGGCCGCGAAGTCCGCGCCGCGGCCGTAGCCGCCGTCGTCCACCAGCCGGCCGTCGGTGACGTGGGCGGTGGTCAGGCCGGCGGCCGAGTCCTCCGACCTGACCAGCCGGCGCACCGGCCCGAACCGTTCGTCGTGCAGCTGCGCGCGCAGCGCGCCGCCGCTCGTACGGGAGTTGGCACCGCGCAGTACCGCCGGGTCCGGCAGCGGCCGCGGCAGGTACGGCAGCCGGGCGGCCGCAGCGGTGTCGGGAGGCAGCGGCCGGCAGACCGGGCAGCCGCCGACCGGGCGGATCCGGTGGGTGGACCAGGTGGCCCGGCCGGTGTGCACCAGGTGCACCGTGCCGTCGGCGGGCTCGCCGCCGGCCAGTTCCGCGGCGAGCAGTCCGACCGCCTCGGCCAGGGCCGGTGAGCCCACCCCGGTCAGCGTCAGCGTCGGGCTCTGCCAGGGCACCCGGCCGCCCGTGGTGGCCAGCCGCTGGTACTCGGTGCAGCTCAGGCAGGCCGCCGAGCCCGGCGCCAGCACCGGGCCGACCACGGTCAGCGAGCCGTCCTGGCGCACCGGGACCAGGCGCACGGGGTGGGCCAGCGCGTGCCGGCTCAACTCCTCGGCCAGGCCGAGTGTCCAGGATTCCAGCAGCACGACGGCGGTGCCGGTGCCGGCGGCCAGGGCGGCCGGCGCGTCCAGCACCGGCAGACCGAGCGGGGCGAGAACGGACGGGGCAAGGACGGACGGGGCAAGGACGGACGGGGCGGGGACGGACGGGGGCGGTGCACCGGTCATCGCGGGCCTCCGGGCGCGGGCAGGACGGTGAACCCGGCGCCGTTCAGGGCGGTGGCGACGGTGCGGGCGTCCGGGCCGGCCGGCGCCCAGGGCGCGGGGCGCAGGCCGGCCAGCCGGCGCAGGACGGTCTGCAACTCCGGTTCCCGGGAGGCGACGTCGGCGAGCCAGCCGGTCGTCCAGCCGCGGTCCTCCCAGCCGGCCCGGCGGACACCGGCGGTGGCGAGCGCCGCGGCGGCGCCGCCCGAGCAGGCGACCGGGCCGGCGCCCGGGTCGTCGTCCGCGCCGATCGGGTCGCCGACCGGGCCGCCGACCGTACTGCCGACCGGACCGTGCGCGGGCCGGTGCGGTGCGGCCTGCACCCCGGCGGTGGCGGCCAGGGCGGCGAAGGCGGCGGCGTCCGCCGCGGTGGCCTCCACCGCCTCGGCCAGCAGTCGGCCGCCGGCGCCGAGCACCAGGGCGTGGAAGGCCGCCGCATCCGGGGCGAGCGGGGCCACCCGCAGCTCGGCGCGGACGCCCAGCCGGTCGGTCAGCGTGGTCCACCAGTGCCGGGCCTGCGGGTCCGCCGACCAGCTTGCGGCCGACATCTCCGCCGGCCGCCCGCCGGGGCCGCCAAGGCCGACCCGGCCGGCGCGGGCCGCCGCGGCCCGCCGCAGGGCACGGCCCCAGGCATGGCCCGGGTCGGCGCCCACGGTCACCGCGCCGAGCCGCAGTTCGGCCGCCCGGCAGAGCGCCTCCAGCCGGGCCAGATCGGTCCTGGGCGCCCCGGCGAGGAGGATGCCGCCGGTCATTGCGCAGCCGGCCAGCGCCGCCGGGAGCTGCGGCAGCGCACCGGGCTCGGCCGTCGGGAGCACTCCGATCCGCTCGTCGCCGAGCGCCGCCACCCGGTGCATCGCCTCGGCCAGCGTGGCCGGGGCGGCGCCGGGCGCGGCCCGGTCCTGGTCCCAGGCCCACCTGCGCCGCCTCATCACCTGACGCATCCACCCGGACCGACCACGACGGCCCTCGAACGCGGACCCGCCGCTGACCGATCCTGCC
>NZ_JBEZIR010000136.1:0-22985 GCF_040651175.1 Kitasatospora sp. NPDC048540 | reverse complement strand
GACGGCTGGAACATCACCGGCGACACCTACATCCGCGACACCGACGGCTACTTCTGGTTCCAGGCCCGCAGCGACGACATGATCGTCTCGGCCGGCTACAACATCGCCGGCCCCGAGGTCGAACAGGCTCTGATGGGCCACCCGGACGTGGCCGACTGCGCGGTCGTCGGCGCACCCGACGGGAGCCGCGGAGCGATCGTCAAGGCGTACGTGGTGCTGCGCCCGGGCGCCGCGGCCGACCCGGCCACCGCCGCCGCGCTGCAGGACTTCGTCAAGCAGACCATCGCCCCGTACAAGTACCCGCGCGCGGTCGAGTTCGTCACCGAACTGCCGCGCAACTCCAGCGGCAAGCTGCGCCGCGCGGAGCTGCGCGACCGGGCCCGCACCGACGCCGCCCGGTGACCTGCACCGCCGTCACACCGCCCACCCCGCGCGATCCCGTCGCCGCCGTCACGGAAGGCCCAGCCATGGACGAGCTCCCACCCCCGCCGCCCGCGTCCCCGCCGCCCGCACCCTCGCAGCCCCTTGCGCCCGGCGTAAACCCGGCCGGGACGCTGCCGGGCGTGGTGATCGAGCGTCAGGTCGAGTGGTCGGACACCGACGCCGCCGGCCACCACCACTTCTCGGCGGTCCTGCGCTGGGCCGAGGCGGCGGAGGCCGCCCTGCTGCGCAGGCTCGGGCTCGGTGACCTGTTCGGCAGCATTCCGCGGGTCCACTTCGAGGCGGACTACCTGGCCCGGCTGTGGTTCGGCGACGTGGTCCGGATCGAGCTGCGGGTGGCGCGGGTCGGGGAGACCTCGCTGCACTACGTCTTCGAGGTGCACGGCCCCGCGGGCCCCGCCGCGACCGGGCGGATGTCGGTGGTCCACTCGGCGGCCACCGCCAAGGGTGCGGCGCCGTGGAGCGCGGACGCCCGTAGGCGGCTGACCGTCTGCGGGCCGCAGCAACCGGAGACGCACGGCGGCTGAACCGATTCGGCCGCCAACCGCACCCGGCCGCCGACCGCACCCGGCCGCCGACCGCACCCGGCCGCCGACCGCACGGCGGTCGACGTGCGGCCCGGCGCCACGGGCGCGGAGCGCGTATCGCGTTCTCTTGACGCTCGACAGAGGTGCGCCATAGCGTGATGACACGAACACTGGAGGACCTTCATGCGCGTAGCAGTCATCGGGGGAGGGCCCGGCGGCCTGTACTTCGCCGCCCTGGCCAAGCAGCTCTCGCCGGACTGGGAGATCACCCTCTGGGAGCGCAACGCCCGCGACGACGCATCCGGCTTCGGTGTGGTGTTCTCGGACGAGACGCTGGACGGGATCGCCCAGGGCGACCCCGAGGTGTTCGCCGCCATCTCGGCGGAGTTCGCCCGGTGGAGCGACATCGACATCCACTTCGGCGGCGAGGTCCGCACCTCCGGCGGTCACGGGTTCGCCGCCCTCGACCGCAACCGGCTGCGGGAGGTCCTGCAGAAGCGCTGCGCCGGGCTCGGGGTCGACGTCCGGTACGGCACGCCGGCGCCGCCGGTCGGGGAGCTCTCGGCCACCCACGACCTGGTGGTCGCCGCCGACGGCGTCCGCTCGGCCACCCGGGAGGCCTTCCCGGCCGGCTTCCGGCCGGAGCTGGACGAGCGGCACTGCCGCTACATGTGGCTCTCCACCGACCGGGTCTTCGAGGCCTTCACCTTCATCGTGGAGCAGCGCGACTTCGGCGTCGTCCAGGTGCACGCCTACCCGTACTCCGACCGCCGCTCCACCTTCATCGTCGAACTCGAGGAGCAGGCCTGGCGGCGGGCCGGCTTCGAGGCCCTGGCCGGGCGGGAGTTCGGGCGCGGCGAGAGCGACGAGGAGAGCGTACGACGGTGCGAGGAGATCCTGGCCGCCCACCTGGACGGCCACCGGCTGATCCCCAACGCCTCCCGGTGGATCCGGTTCACCACCGTCCGCAACGCCTCCTGGCGGCACGGGAACGTCGTCCTGCTCGGCGACGCCGCCCACACCGCGCACTTCTCGATCGGCTCGGGTACCAAGCTCGCCATGGAGGACGCCCTCGCCCTCGCCGCGAGCCTGCACGAACACCCCACCGTGGACGAGGCGTTGGCCGCGTACGAGTCCGAGCGCAGGCCGGTGGTGGAGTCGACCCAGCGGGCCGCGCAGGCCAGCCTGGAGTGGTTCGAGACGATCGGCCGCTACGGCGGCCAGGGGCCCGACCAGTTCGCCTTCAACCTGCTCACCCGCAGCCGCCGGGTCACCTACGGCAACCTGCGGGCCCGGGACGCCGCCTTCGTGGACGCCGTCGACGGCGCACTCGCCGCCGCCGACGCCGGTGACGGCCCGCCGGCGGGCGGCACGCCCGGCGCCGGACCGGCCGTGCCGCCGATGTTCCGGCCGCTGCGGCTCGGCGGGCTGACCCTGCGCAACCGCATCGTGGTGCCGCCCCTGGCGACCTACACCGCGGTGGACGGCGTGCCGGGGGCGTTCACACAGGCCCAGCTGACCGCGCAGGCGCTGGGCGGCGCCGGGCTGGTGTTCGCCGGGATGACGGCCGTCGCCCCCGACGGCCGGGCCACCCCCGGCTGCCCCGGCCTGTGGAACGACGCCCAGGAGGCCGCCTGGCGGACCGTTCTGGGCGAGATCCGCCGCAGCTCCGACACCCCGATCGGCATCCAGCTGACCCACGCCGGGCGCCGCGGACCCACCGAGGTCCCCGGGCCGGACGGGGTGGGCCGGCCGCTCGGCGCGGGCGGCTGGCCCGCCATCGCCGCCTCGGCCCTCGCCTGGGACCGCGGCCACCCCGTCCCGCGCGCCGCCACCCCCGCCGAACTCGCCGCCGTAACGGCCGACTTCGCCGCCGCGGCAGCGCGCGCCGGACGGGCCGGGTTCGACGCGCTGGAACTGCAGTTCGGCCACGGCCACCTGCTCTCCGGCTTCCTCTCGCCGCTCACCAACCACCGCACCGACGGCTACGGAGGCCCGCTCGCCGACCGGCTGCGCCTCCCGCTGGAGGTCCTGGCCGCCGTCCGCGCCGCCTGGCCGGCCGGCCGGCCGCTGATCGTCCGGATCTCGGCCGCCGACTGGGCCGAGGGCGGCACCACCGAGGAGGACGCGGTCGCGATCTGCCGGGCGCTGGCCGACGGGGGAGCGGACGCCATCGACGTCTCCACCGGCGAGGTCGTCGCCCACCAGCGGCCGCCCTACGGACGCAGCTACCAGACCCCGTTCGCCGACCTGATCCGCAACACCACCGGCGTCCCGACCATCGCGGTCGGCGCCATCTCCGGCCACGACGACGCCAACTCCATCCTGCTGGCCGGCCGCGCCGACCTGGTCGCCGTCGGCCGGGCCCACCTGTACGACCCGCTGTGGACCCTGCACGCCGCCGCCGAGCAGGGCTACGCCGGCCCCGGCGCGCCCTGGCCCGGGCCGTGGCAGGCGGGCCGCCGCAAGCCCCCGGGCCCGCGCGCCGACCGGGTCCCGCCCCGGCTGCACCTGCTGCGTACCGAGGCACCGCCCGTCCACCGGCGGTGGCGGCCCGGACAGCCGGCCCGCCCCGTCCCCGCCGCCGATTCCGGTGCCGCCGACTCCCGCGCCGCACGCTCCACCGCTTCCCGTTGAGCAGCACCCCGCCACCGGCCACGGAGGACCCCGCATGACGGACCATCTGCCCCGCTTCACCGCCGCCGCCGTCCAGGCGTCCCCGGTCTACCTCGACGCCGCCGCCACCGTGGACAAGGCGGTCGCGCTCATCCACGAGGCCGCCGGGAACGGCGCCCGGCTGGTGGTCCTGCCCGAGGTGTTCGTCCCCGGGTACCCGTACTGGAACTGGACCATGAACCCGGTCCAGGGCTCGCCCTGGTTCGAGAAGCTGTACCGCTCCTCGATCGACGTCCCCGGCCCGCACGTGGACACCCTGCGGGCCGCCGCCCGGCAGGCCGGGGTGGTCGTCGTCATCGGGGTCAACGAACGCGGCGCGCACAGCCTCGGGGTGCTCTACAACACCCTGCTCACCATCGGCCCGGACGGCGAACTGCTCGGCGTGCACCGCAAGCTGGTGCCCACCTGGGCCGAGAAGCTGACCTGGACCGGCGGCGACGGGAGCTCGCTGCAGGTCCACCGGACCGACATCGGGCCGCTCGGGGTGCTGGCCTGCGGCGAGAACACCAACACGCTCGCCCGGTTCACCCTGCTCGCCCAGGGCGAGCTGGTCCACGCCGCCGCCTACATCGCGCTGCCCGTCGGCCCCGAGGACTACGACATGGCGGAGGCCATCGCGGTCCGCACCGCGGCCCACAGCTTCGAGGGCAAGGTCTTCTCCGTGGTGGCCTGTTCCACCATCTCCCCGGAGATCGTCGACCAGGTGGCCGGCGACGACCCCGAGGTCCGCAAGCTGCTGGCCCGTCCGCGCAGTGCGCTGTCCGGGATCTTCGGACCGGACGGCCGCCCGGTCACCGAGCCGCTGATCGACGACGAGGGCATCGTCTACGCCGAGATCGACCTCGCCCGCTGCATCCAGCCCAAGCAGATGCACGACATCGTCGGCCACTACAACCGCTTCGACATCTTCCGGCTCGAGGTCGACAACCGCCCGCGCACCCCGCTGACCTTCACCACCGCCCCGGCCGCCGTGCCCGTCCCCACCGCACCGAAGGACCCCACCGCACCGAAGGAGGAGCAGTGACCACCCACGACGACAACCGGATCGGCCGCGCCCGGGTCACCGACAGTCCCGAACTGCTTGCCTACTACGACGAGTTGGCCAAGCTGGAGGCCGGCGCCCTGTGGACGGTCGCCAACGAGATCGAGCCCTGGTACCCGCAGCCCCGGTCGGTGCCGGTGCTCTGGCGCTACGACGAGCTGCGCCCGCTGGTCCACAAGGCGCTCCCGCTGGTCAAGGCCGACGACGCCGGCCGCCGGGTGGTGATGCTGGTCAACCCCGGCCGACGGGACATCAGCGCCGCCGTCGGCCTGCTCTACACCGGCCTGCAGATCATGGGCCCGGGCGAGTCCATGACCGCCCACCGCCACCAGGCCGCCGCCTTGCGCTTTGTCCACGAGGGCACCGGCGCCTGGACCATCGTCGACGGCCAGAAGCTCAAGGTCGGCCCCCGGGACTTCGCCATCACCCCCAACGGCACCTGGCACGAGCACGGCAACGAGTCCGCCGACGCCCCCGTGGTCTGGCAGGACGGACTCGACATCCCGCTGGTCAACGCGCACGACGCCGGGTTCTACGAGGTCCACCCCGACCTGTACCAGGTCCCCGGAAAGGTGATCAACTCCTCGGTGCTCAGCTACGGCGGCAACCTGCTGCCGTACGGGTCCGAGAAGTGGACCCGCCCCTACTCCCCGGTCCTCGGCTACCCGTGGGAGCCGACCTACCAGGCCCTGCTCGACCTGGCGAAGGCCAGCGAGGGCTCCCCGTACGACGGCGTCATCATGGAGTACGCCAACCCGCTGACCGGCGGCCCGGTGATGCCCACCATGGGGGCCCGGATGCAGCTGCTGCGCCCCGGGCAGGCCACCCTCGCGCACCGCCACACCGGCTCGGTGGTGTACACCGCAGCCAAGGGCCGGGGCGTGTCGGTGATCGCCGGGCAGCGGTTCGAGTGGAAGCAGGGCGACATCTTCTGCGTCCCCTCCTGGGCCTGGCACGAGCACGAGAACCTCGACCCGTCCGAGGACGCCTGCCTGTTCTCATTCGACGACCTCCCGGTGATGCGCTCCCTCGGTTTCCTGCGCGAAGAGGCCTACCCCGAGAACGGCGGCCGCCAGCCCGTCCGCCCCGAGGGCCGGTAACCCCCTCCGTTCCGCCCGCCCGTCCCCGCCCGCCCCGCCCGTCCCACCGCAAGGAGCGTCATGCGCCTGGTCACGTACACCCCGAACGACCCGAACGGCGGACCGGCCCGCCTCGGCGCCCAGCTGGGCACCCGCGTGGCCGACCTCGCCGCCCTGGCCCGCGCCGCCGGGACCGAGCTGCCCGGCGACCTGCTCTCGCTGATCCGGGCCGGTTCCACCGCCCTCGCCGCCGCCCGTACTCTGGCCGACGGTGCCCTGGCCGACGGCGCCGAGCCGGCGCGCCTTCCCGCCGGCGCCGTCCACGACCTCGCCGAGGTGACACTGCTCGCCCCGCTGCGCCCCGGGAAGATCATCGGAGTCGGCCTCAACTACGTCGAGCACGTCGAGGAGTCCAGCCGCAGCCTCGACACCGACCGCGAACTGCCCGACCGGCCGGTGCTGTTCTCCAAGCCCGCCACCGCCGTCACCGGCCCAGGACAGCCGGTCCTGCACAACGCCGGCCTGACCAAGCAGCTCGACTGGGAGTGCGAACTCGCCGTCGTCATCGGCCGGGCCGCCACCCGGGTGTCCGAGCAGGACGCCTGGGACCACGTCCTCGGCTACAGCATCGTCAACGACATCAGCGCCCGCGACCAGCGCCGCTCCGGCCAGTGGTTCTTCTCCAAGGGCCAGGACTCCTACGCCCCGTTCGGCCCCTGCGTGCTCACCGCCGACGAGATCCCCGACCCGCACGACCTCGACCTGCACCTGAGCGTGAACGGTGAGACCAAGCAGAACTCCAACACCCGGCACATGCTGTTCCGGATCCCGCGCCTGATCGCCGACATCTCCTCCGGCGTCACCCTCGAACCCGGCGACGTCATCGCCACCGGGTCGCCCTCCGGCGTCGGCGCGGGCATGGTCCCGCCGCAGTTCCTCCAGCCTGGCGACCTGATCGAGGCCACCATCCAGCACATCGGCACCCTCACCAACCCGGTGGTCGACGCCCGCTGAACCCCCGTGGGGCCGGGCGCCGTCCGCCGCCGCACCCCGGCCCCGCCGCACCGGGCTCCGCCCGCCCCAGCCACCCGCCCGCACCAGACCGAGGGAGCGCCCCATGCCGCCACGCACCTACCGGATCGGCCAGATCGTCCCGAGCTCGAACGTCACCATGGAGACCGAGGTCCCCGCCATCCTGCGGGCCCGCGAACGGGTCGCCCCCGAGCGCTTCACCTTCCACTCCAGCCGGATGCGGATGACCCACGTCACCCCCGAGCAGCTCCGGGCGATGGACGCCGACTCCGACCGCTGCGCCGTCGAACTCTCCGACGCGCACGTGGACGTCCTCGGCTACGCCTGCCTGGTCGCCATCATGAGCATGGGCCGCGGCTACCACCGGGTCTCCCAGCGGCGCCTGCACACCCGCACCGCCGACAACGGAGCTCCGGCCCCGGTCGTCACCAGCGCCGGCGCGCTGGTCAACGGCCTGCACACGATGGGCGCCCGCCGGATCGTCCTGATCGCGCCCTACCTGCGTCCGCTGACCCGCACGGTGGTCGACTACCTGACCCACGAGGGCATCACCGTCCTGGACCACGAGGCGCTGGAGATCCCCGGCAACCTTGACGTCGCCGCGCACGATCCGGCCGCGCTGCCCGCCATCGCCAAGCGCCTCGACCACGCGCAGGCCGACGCGGTGGTGCTCTCCGCCTGTGTTCAGATGCCGTCCCTGTCCGCCATCGAGGAGGCCGAACAGCAGCTCGGCAAACCCGTCGTCTCGGCCGCCGTCTGCACCGTCCACCAGATGCTCCGCTCGCTCGGCCTGCCCGCGCTCGCCCCCGGCGCCGGCCACCTGCTCTCCGGCGCGTACGCCGAGGCGCCGCTGCCGGCCGACCCGGAGCCCGCCGTCGGCTGACCGTCCCCGACCTGACCCCGAGCCGTCCCCGGCCCGGCGACGCCGGGCCTCAGGAGGACTGCCGGACCACGACCTCGAACCGGACCCTCGGCAGCTCGGGCGCCGTTCCCTCGCGCACCAACCGGTCGACCGTTTCGGCCAGCAGGTCGGCGCCGGGCATCAGGTGGCCGATCGAGGTCAGCTGCGGGCGTACCACCCGTGCCAGCACCAGGTCGTCCGCGCCGACCAGGGCGATGTCCCGCGGCACCGCGACGCCGTGGTCCCCGAGCGCCGCGCCCAGCAGGGCGGCGTACTCGTCGTTGTAGCCGAACACGCCGTCCAGCTCCAGGGCCCGGCACAGCTGGGCCACGGCCGCCGCGGCGTCCTCGGTGTAGCGCAGCGGCAGCTGGGTGACCGTCACACCGTGCTCCTCGGCGACCCGCTGGGCCCCCGCCAGACGCGGCGCGGCGAACGCCGACAGCCCCCGCTCCGCCGGCATCACCACGCCGAGCCGGGACCTGCCGCGGTCGACCAGGTGCCCGACCGCCGCGGCGCCGATCTCCGCGTGGTCGCCGATGAGGGTGAACACCCCCTCGACCGGGGTGGCCGCACTCGCCACGACCGCCCGCACCCCCGCCCGGGCCAGTACCTGCGCCGCCTCCGCGGTCAGCCGGTCGTCGCCGACCGAGACCACCGCGGCGGGCCGCAGGCGGGCCCAGGACTGCGCCGCCTCGACCGGCCCGGGGGTGCGGTCGGCGTGCAGGACCACGGTGTAGCCGAGGCGGCCGAGCGCGGTCTCGACCTCGTCGAGCCAGTCGCTGAACAGCCGCCCGATCGCGGACACCGACACCGGGATGACCACCAGGTCGCTGCGCCCGGCCCGCAGCGAGCGCGCGGCGGCGTGCGGGACGTACCCGAGTTCCTGGGCGACGGCCAGCACCTTGGCCCGGGTGGTCTCGCTGACCCGCGCCCCCGGCGTGTCGTTGAGCACGAAGGACACCGTGGCCCGGGAGACCCCCGCCGCCCGTGCGACGTCGGCACTGGTGATCTGCGGAGGGACGCTCTGATCGGTCGACATAACGATTGCATCATTCCAGGTCGGCCGGGTCTGGCGCCGCACCGGGGGAGTGGCCACAATGGTTACACGTGTTACCGGCGCGATCGGTGAGCGCGATCCCGGCACGGCCGCGCCCCACCCGGCGCCGCCCGCGCCACGGCCGGCGTACGGACCACCCCGCCCCCACGCCCGCCGCGCCGCCCGCGCCACGGCCGGCGTACGGACCACCCCGCTCCCACGCCCGCAGCCGTCCCCCCACCCCCACCCGCCGCGCCCCACGCGCGGCCCGCTCCACCGGAGCCGCCCATGAACGTGACGACGACCGACGCGGACCGCAGACGCACCCCCGCCCCCGCGTCCCAGGACGGAACGGGCCGCCTTCTCGGCCTGCTGGCCTCCGCCAACACCGCGATGTTCGCCCTGTACATGGGCGTCGGATCGGTCCTCCTCCCGACCCAGATCGCCCAGATCGACCCCGCCCACAAGGTCGCCGCCCTCGGGATGATCGGCGGCGTCAGCGCGGTCTTCGCGACCCTCTTCAACCCGGTCGCGGGCGCCCTGTCGGACCGCACCGGCCGGCGCGGCCCCTGGATCCTCGGCGGCGGCCTCGCCGCCCTGGCCATGATGGCGCTGCTCGGCGGTGCCACCACCGTGCTGCTGGCCACCATCGCCTGGTGCCTCGGCCAGGCCGCGATGAACGTCCACCAGTCCGCGGTCACCGCCGTGGTGCCGGACCGGATCCCGCCCGCCCGGCGCGGCACCGCCTCCGCCGTCGTCGGCCTCGGACTGCCCGTCGGCGGCACCCTGGGCGTCCTGATCGCCTCGCAGACCGTCTCCGGCCTGCGCACCGGCTACCTGGTGCTCGGGGCGGTGGTGGCGGTGGCCGCGGTGCTGCTCACCGCGCTGGGCCGCGAACCGCGCCGGGAACCGGCCCCGCCCGTCCCGTTCGGGCGACAGCTCAAGGCGTTCCTGTCGGCGCTCGCCACCCACGACTTCCGGTGGGCGTTCATCGGGCGTGCCCTGCTGGTCCTCGGCTACTTCTGCGTGGTCGGCTACCAGCTGTACATCCTCACCGACCACATCGAGCTGCCCGCGGGCCTCGAACCGGCCGCCGCCATCGCCATCCTGACCCCGGTCTCGATGGCCGCGATGGCCGTGTCCACCGTCCTGGGCGGCGTGCTCTCCGACCGCTGGAACCGGCGGAAGCTCTTCGTCGGGGTGTCCGCCGCCCTGGCCGGCCTGGTGATGATCGTCCCCGTGGTGAGCCCCACCTGGACCGGCATGCTGGTCTTCAGTGCCGTCAACGGCCTGGCGTTCGGCTGCTTCATGGCGGTGGACACCGCGGTCGTCACCCTGGTCCTGCCCCGCGCCGAGGACGCCGCCCGGGACATGGGCGTGCTCAACATCGCCAGCGCCGGCCCGCAGATCATCGCCCCGTTCGTCGCCTCCGCCGTGATCGCCGGCCTCGGCGGCTACACCGGGCTCTTCCTGGTCGGCGGCGCGCTCTCGCTGCTGGGCGCCCTGGCGATCCTCCCCATCCGCTCCGTCCGCTGACCCCGCCCGACCACCCGACCGACCGTCCCGCTCCCCACCCACGAGGACCCATGAACACCGAGCACCCCGAGCACGCCGAGCCCCGCACCGCCACCGATGCCACCGCCGTCACCGCCGGCACCGACGCCGATCGCGAGGCCGCCGTCGACAAGGCCCTGTCCCGACTGTCCCTGCCCGCCAAGGTCGCCCTCCTCGCCGGGGCCGACATGTGGTCGCTGCCCGCGGACGAGTCCATCGGGCTCGGCCGGCTGGTGATGTCCGACGGGCCGGCCGGCGTCCGCGGCGAGCACTGGAGCGCCGACGACCCCTCCGTCGCCATCCCCTCCCCGACCGCCCTCGCCGCGACCTGGGACACCGAACTGGTCCGCGAGGCAGGCCGGTTGCTCGCCCAGGAGGCCCGCCGCAAGGGCGCCCACGTGGTCCTCGCCCCGACCGTCAACCTGCACCGCACCCCGCGCGGCGGCCGGCACTTCGAGTGCTACTCCGAGGACCCGCTGCTCACCGGCGACCTCGGCGCCGCCCTGGTCGCCGGCGTCCAGGACGGTGGCGTCGCCACCACCCCCAAGCACTTCGTCGCCAACGACTCCGAGACCGACCGCTACACCGTCGACGTCCACCTCGACGAACGCACCCTGCGCGAGCTCTACCTGGCCCCGTTCGAGGCCATCGTCCGCAAGGCCACGCCCTGGGGCCTGATGGCCGCCTACAACCGGGTCAACGGCACCGGCATGAGCGAGCACACCACGCTCAACCAGGAGGTGCTGCGCGAGGAGTGGGGCTTCGACGGCGTCCTGGTCTCGGACTGGACCGGCGCCCGCGACACCGTGCGCTGCGCCCTCGGCGGACTCGACGTCGCGATGCCGGGACCGGCGACCGTCTACGGCGAGCACCTGGTCGCCGCCGTCCGCGACGGCCGGGTGCCGGAGCGGACGGTCGACGACCTGGCCCGCCGGGTCCTGCGGCTGGCCGCCCGGGTCGGCCTGCTGGCGGGCGCGCCCGCAGCCGTCCCCGCCGAGCTGCTGCCGCCCGCGATCGACGGGGAGGCGCTCGCCCACCGGATCGCCGCCCGCTCCTTCGTCCTGCTCCGCAACGAGGGCGGCCTCCTCCCGCTGGCCGAGCAGCCGGGCCGGGTCGCCGTGATCGGTGCGGCGGCCGCCCGGCCGCGCATCGGCGGCGGCGGCAGCGCCGAGGTCCTCCCGGCCCGGACCGTCACCCCGCTGGACGGGCTGCGCGCCGCGGGCGTCGACGTCAGTTTCGCGACGGGTTCCGACGCGCTGTCCAACCCGGCGCCGGTCGCCGTCCCGATGACCGCGGCCCTGCTGGACGCGGCGGGTGCGGAGCTGGCCGGCACGGTCGTCCCCGACGGGTTCGTGCGGTGGATCGGCGAGCTGCCCGGCCGGGTCGCCTTTGCCGACCTGGCGCAGGTCAGGCTGGCCGGCACGCTGGTACCGCAGGGCAGTGGCACCCACCGGTTCACCGTGCGGGGCGCGGGCCGGTTCCGGCTGGAGGTCGACGGCCGGGTGCTGTTCGACGACGTGCTGGTGCCCGAGGGGGACGACCCCGCGGCCGCGTTCCTGGCCCCGCCGCAGCGGCTGTTCAGCGTCGAGCTGACGGCGGGCCGGGCCGTGGACCTGGTCCTCGACCACACCCTGCCGCAGGCCGCGGGGGTGGCCGGCTTCGGGCTGGTCTCCTTCACCCTCGGCCACGCCGCGCCCGCCCTCACCGAGGACGAGCTGATCGAGGAGGCGGTGGCGGCCGCCCGCGCGGCGCGGGTCGCCGTGGTCGTGGTCGGCACCACCGAGGAGGTCGAGACCGAGGGCGTCGACCGCGCCGACCTGGCGCTGCCCGGCCGCCAGGACGACCTGGTCCACCGGGTCGCCGCGGCCAACCCGAACACCGTCGTGGTGGTCAACGCCGGTTCCCCGGTGCTGATGCCGTGGCGCGATCAGGTCGCGGCCGTCCTGCTCACCTGGTTCCCCGGCCAGGAGGCGGGCGCCGCGCTGGCGGACGTCCTGCTGGGCCGCACCGAGCCCGGCGGCCGCCTCCCCACCACCTGGCCGGCCGGGGCCGCCGACGCGCCGGTGCTGCGGGTCGAGCCGCAGGACGGCGTCCTGCCGTACGAGGAGGGCCTGTTCATCGGCTACCGGGCCTGGCAGCGGTCGGCCACCGCGCCCGCGTACTGGTTCGGGCACGGCCTCGGCTACACCGACTGGGAGTACGAGGGGATGGAGGTCAGGCACCTCGACGGCGCCGACGACGACGATCCCTACCGCGCGGTCGCCGAGGCCACCGTCTGGGTGCGCAACACCGGCGGGCGCACCGGCCGGGAGACCGTCCAGGTCTACCTCGCCCACGACGGCGTCGACCGCTCCCGCCCCGACCGCCACCTGGCCGGTTTCGCCTCCGTGCAGGCCGCGCCCGGCGAGCGGGTGGCGGCCCGGATCCGCATCCCGCGGCGGGCGTTCGAGACCTGGGACACCCCGGCCGGCCGCTGGCTGGTACGGGCGGGCGTGTACGCGGTCGAGGCCGGGCGCAGCGTCGCCGACCGCCGCCTGTCGGTGGCGCTCGACCTCCCGCCCCGCGGCTGACCACACCGGGGCGCCCCGCCACGGGGCGCCCCGGGCGCGGGCGCCGAGGGGAGCAGCGATGGCGGCCGCCCAGCCGCCCGGGGATGATGGGAGGATGTCCAGGGATGTCGTGGTGGTGGGCGCCCCGACCAGTGCGGGCAGTTACGCACCGGGTCAGGAGACGGCGCCGCGGGTGCTGCGCGAGCTCGGGCTGATCGACGGGCTGCGGGCGGCGGGCCGCCGGGTGCACGACCTCGGCGACGGGCCGCTGCAGGTGTGGGCGCCGGACCTGCGGCAGCCGCGGGCGCAGAACCTCGCGGCCGTGGTGGAGGCCGTCCAGGTGGTGGCCGCCCAGGTGGCCGGTGCGCTGGACCGGGGCGCGGACGTCCTGGTGGTCGGGGGGAACTGCACCGTGGTGCTGGGCGTGATGGGCGCGCTGACCGCGCACCGCCCCGATGCCGGACTGCTGTACGTGGACCGGCACTTCGACCTGAACACGCCGGGGACCACCCGCGACGGCGCGATGGACTGGATGGTGCTGGCGCACGCCTTCGACCTGCCGGGCGCGGCGCCGGAGCTGGCGGCCGCGGTGGACCGCCGTCCGCTGCTCGTCCCGGAGCAGGTGTTCCTGCTGGGCTCCGAGCCGGCGGTGGCGACCGGGTGGGAGCGGGAGCAGGCCGAGCGGCTGGGCCTGCGGTGGCGTTCGGGGACGGATCTGGCGGCGGCGCCGGAGGCCGAGACAGCCCGGGCGCTCGAGGCGCTGCCGGCCGGCCCGCTGGCGGTCCATCTCGACGTCGACGTCCTGGACTTCACGCAGGCGCCGCTGGCGGAGAGCACGGACGGGCGCAACAGCGGCCCGTCCCTGGGTGCGGTGACCGCCGCGCTCGCGGCGGCCTGCCGCGACCCGCGCTTCCGGGTGCTGTCGGTGGGCGAGGTGAACCCCCAGCGGGCCGCCGGGAGCCCCGAGGTGCTGAACCGATTCGTCGCCGCGCTCGGCGAGGTCCTGCGGCCGGCCGACTGACCCGGGGGGCGCGTGGGCATCCGCTGCACGCCCCCGTGGGGGCCGGCACCGGCCACGACCAGCGATAATGGACGCCATGCGCGTCGACTTCGATCCCCGGACCACAGGCCGTGACGACTTCTACCGGCTGCTGACCGCCGTCGTGGTGCCCCGGCCGATCGCCTGGGTCTCCACCGTCTCGGCCACCGGGACGGAGAACCTGGCCCCGCACTCGTTCTTCACCATCGCCAGCGTGCGGCCCCCGATGGTCCAGTTCACCTCCGTCGGCCGCAAGGACACCCTGCGCAACGTCGAGGCGACCGGCGAGTTCACCGTCTGCCTCGCCCCCGAGCCGCTGTTCGAGCAGGTCAACGCGACCGGCACCGACTTCCCGCCGGAGCACGGCGAGTTCGAGGCCGTCGGCATCGAGCGCGAGCCGTCGCTGCTGGTGAAGCCGCCGCGGGTGGCGCAGTCGCCGGTGGCGCTGGAGTGCCGGCTGCACACCACGGTCGGGCTGGGCGACTCCACGGTGGTGATCGGCGAGGTGGTGCACGCCGCGATCGACCCGGCGGTGCTGGTGGACGGGCACCCGGAGATCACCCGGATGCGGCCGCTGGCCCGCCTCGGCCGCAACGAGTGGGCCACCACCGGTGAGCTGCGCGAGATCGCCCGGATCCCGTACGCGCAGTGGACGCGGCAGGACTGACCGTCCGTCAGCCGCTTGCGGCCGGGTCCTCGTCGCGGGCGGTGACCGGCAGCAGCACCCGGAAGCGGGTGTCGCCCGGGACCGACTCCACCCGCAGGTCCCCGTGGTGCCGGTTGACCACGATCCGCCAGGAGATGTCGAGGCCGAGGCCGGTGCCCTCGCCCACCGGCTTGGTGGTGAAGAAGGGTTCGAAGATCCGGCTGCGGATCTCGTCGGGCACGCCCGGCCCGGTGTCGCCGAACTCGACCAGCACGTTGTCGTGGTCGAGGGCGGTGCGGACGGTGAGCCTGCCGGTGCCGGCCATCGCGGACAGCGCGTTGTCGATCAGGTTGGTCCACACCTGGTTGAGCTCGCCGGGGTAGGCGGGCACCCGGGGGAGGGCCCGGTCGTAGTCGCGGACCACGTCCACGCCCGCCGGGATCTTGCCGGAGAGCATCATCAGGGTGCTGTCGAGCAGTTCGTGGACGTCGACCACCCGGAACGGCGCCCGGTCGAGCTGCGAGTACTGCTTGGCCGCGCCCACCAGGTCCGAGATCCTGGTGGTGGAGTCCTCGACCTCGTTCATCAGCAGCTCGGTCTCGACCGTGTAGTGCAGCCAGCGCAGCGCGCCCTCCAGGTTCCCGGCGCCGACCGTGGACTCCACCCGCCGCAGCCACTCGAGGTCGAGCCCGGCCTGGACGAAGGCCGGGCCGAGCTGCCAGCCGTCGGCGATGCCCTTCTCCTCCAGCCAGTCCTCCACCTCGTCCTCGCGGTCGGAGGCCTCCAGCGGGCCGAGCGAGACGGCCTTGGTGGCCGCCACCTGGTCGACCGCGGCCTCCTGGAGGGTGATCAGGGACTCCAGGCTCTCCCGCGGGTACGGGTGGGGGCCGCCGGCGATCATGCCGAGCTTGTGCCGCATCCCGGCGACGCGCTCGCGCAGCGCGGCGGTGGCCCGCAGCGCCGCGGCGGCCGGGTTGTTCAGCTCGTGGGTCAGCCCGGCGGACAGCGAGCCCAGGGCGAGCAGCCGCTCGCGCTGCTCGATCGCCTCCTTGGCCACCTGCGAGCCCAGGAACAGCCCTTCCAGCAGGTGCACCGCCATCGGGAACCACGCCCGCATCAGATCCGCGAAGGTGTCCGCCGCCAGCACGAAGAACCGCGACGGGTCCACGGCCCGCAGCGAGCTGGTGTACTGCTGCGGCACCCGGTCGCCGAGGTACGCCTGGAACGCCCCGGCGTACACGCCGCGCTGCGAGGTCCGGTTCACCTCGACGTCGTCGGCGCCGACCCGGCGGGAGAGCACGATGGTGCCGTCCAGCAGCACGTAGAAGCAGGTCGCCGGGGAGCCCTCGGCGTACACCTGGCCGGGCGGGTACTGCTCCACCCGGCCCTCGCGGCACAGCCAGGACAGCTGCTCGGGGCTGAGGTGCTCGAACAGGAACAGGGTGCGCAGCTCCTCGGGGCTGCACAGGACCACCGGTGCGCTCATGCCGTCACAGCCTCTCCAGGTAGCGGTGCACCAGCATCACCGCCATCGCTCCCTCGCCGACCGCCGAGGCGACCCGCTTGGCCGACTCGGAGCGGGCGTCGCCCGCCACGAACACCCCGGGCACGCTCGTCTCCAGGTGGTACGGGAGGCGCTCCAGCGGCCAGCCCTTCGGCGGTTCGCCGCCCGTCGCCAGGTCCGGCCCGGCGATCACGAAGCCGCGGGCATCGCGTTCCACCACGCCCTGCAGCCAGTCCGTCAGCGGGGCCGCGCCGATGAACACGAACAGCCACTGGGCGTCGACCTGCTCGGTGGCGCCGGTGGCGGTGTCCCGGAGGGTGAGCCGTTCCAGGTGGCCGTCGCCGTGCGCCTCGGCCACCTCGGTGCCGGTGCGGACGGTCACCGACGGCAGCTCCTTGATCTGCTGGACCAGGTAGTACGACATCGACCGGGTCAGTGAGTCGGCCCGCACCAAGATGGTCACCGAGCGGGCGGTCCTGGCCAGGTGGACGGCGGCCTGGCCGGCCGAGTTCGCCCCGCCGACGACGTACACGTCCTTACCCGCGCAGCCGGCCGTCTCGGTCAGCGCCGCGCCGTAGTAGACGCCCCGCCCGGTCAGGTCGGCCACGCCCGGCGCGGCCAGCTGCCGGTAGGTGACGCCGGTCGCCAGCAGCACGGTGTGCGCGGCGATGGCCGAGCCGTCCGCGAAGCGCACGGTCCGGGACGGGCCGTTGACCTCCAGGCCGACCACCTCGCGGGCGGTCAGCATCTCGGCGCCGAACCGGGCCGCCTGGCGGCGCGCCCGGTCGGTCAGCTGCGCGCCGGAGACGCCGTCGGGGAAGCCCAGGTAGTTCTCGATCCGCGAGCTCTGGCCGGCCTGGCCGCCGGTCGCGGTGCGCTCCACCAGGACGGTCCGCAGGCCCTCGGAGGCGCCGTAGACGGCGGCGCCGAGGCCCGCGGGGCCGCCGCCGACCACGATCAGGTCGTAGAACTCCGCGGACGGGGCCGTCGCCAGGCCGACCCGGCCAGCCAGTTCGGGGGCGTCCGGTTCGACCAGCACCTCGCCGTCCGGGGTGATCACCAGCGGCAGCCGCAGCCCGTCCTCGCCGGCGGCCGCCAGCAGCCGCTGCCCCTCGGGCTCGTCGGAGGGGAACCAGCGGTAGGGCACCTGGTTGCGGGCCAGGAACTCGCGGACCTCCCAGGAGTGCGCGGACCAGCGGTGGCCGACCACCTTGGTCTCCGGCATCGGGCGGTGGTCGGAGGCCAGCCAGCTGTCCAGCAGGTCGTCGACGACCGGGTAGAGCTTCTCCTTCGGCGGGTCCCACGGTTTGAGCAGGTAGTGGTCGAGGTCGACCAGGTTGATCGCGTCGATCGCGGCGCCGGTGTCGGCGTAGGCGGTGAGCAGGACCCGGCGGGCGCCGGGGAAGACGTCCATCGCCCGCTCCAGGAACTCGATGCCGTTCATCTGCGGCATCCGGTAGTCGGCGACGATCACCGCGACGGCGTCGCCGCGCAGCTTCATCTCGTTCAGCGCGTCCAGGGCGGAGTCGGCGGTCTCGGCCCGGACCACCCGGTGCGAGGCGCCGTAGCGGCGCCGCAGGTCGCGGGCGACGGCCCGGGACACCCCGGGGTCGTCGTCGACGGTGAGGATCACCGTGCGCGGCGCGTCGCCGGTCTCTGTCATCGCTCTCCCTCGCGGGCCGCGGGGGCCGCCCGCCCCGGCCGGGTACGGGTGCCGCCTCCTCACCGATTCTCTGCCCGGACCGGCGGGTGCCGCCTCCCGGGCCGGGACGCTCAGCGCCGCGGGTCCGCCGCGGCCGGGGCGGCCCTGAGCAGCAGGGTGGCGATGTCGTCGTCGTGCCGGCCGTCGGCGCGGGCCCGGGCCAGCAGGCCGTCGGTGGTGCGGGACGGTGAACTGCCGGGCGGGACCCGGTCCAGCTGCTCGCAGATCCCGGCGATGGCGTGGTCGAGCTCGACCCCGCGGGCCTCCACCAGCCCGTCGGTGTACAGGAACAGCAGGGTCCCGGCCGGGAACGGGATCTCGGCGACCGGGTAGCGCGCCTGCGGGTCGATGCCGAGCGGCGGGCCCGGCACCAGGTCCAGGACGCGGGCGGGCCGGCCGGGCGGGCGCAGCACCGGCGGGGGGTGGCCGGCGTCGGCCAGGAGGGCGCGGTGCGCGGCGAGGTCGAGGTGGACGTAGAGGCAGGTGGTGAACATGCCCGGGTCGAGGTCGCAGAGCAGCCGGTTGGCGCGGGCCAGCACCTGGTCGGGGGGCGCGCCGGAGGCGGCGTGCACGGCGGTGCGGACCTGGCCCATCAGGGCGGCGGCGGGCGCGTTGTGGCCCTGGACGTCGCCGATCACTGCGGCGGCGCTGGTCGGGCCGAGCCGGATGACGTCGTAGAAGTCGCCGCCGATGTCCAGGCCCTCGGTGGCGGGTGCGTAGCGGGCGGCGACGTCGAGTCCGGGGATGCCGGGGAGGGCGTGCGGCAGCAGGGCCTGCTGGAGTTCGTGGGCGAGTCCGTGCTTGGTGTCGTACAGCCGGGCGCGTTCCAGGGCCTGGGCGAGCAGCCCGGCGAGCGAGGTGAGGACGGTGCGTTCGTCGGCGGCGAAGCGGTGCGGCTCGTCGTAGGCGAGCAGGCAGCAGCCGACCGGGCGGCCGGAGGTGATCAGCGGGAGCACCGCCCAGGCCTTCTTCCCGGTCACCTGCGGCACGTCGGGGTAGACCTCGACCAGTTCCTCGCGGGAGCCGAAGAACCCGGGCACCCCGGAGGTGAGGGCGTCGACGGTTGGGGTGAGGTGGGCGCGCAGCGGGATGCTGTTGAAGCGTTCGATCGACTCCGGGGTGTAGCCGCGGTAGCCGCTGACGTGCAGGCGGCCGTGGTCGTTGGTGAGCAGTGCGACGCCCTGGGCGTCGAACGCGGGCAGGATCTGCTCGGCCACAAGGTCGATCACGTCGTTGACGCTGACCGCCTCGGTGAGGGCCGCGGCCAGGTGCATGATCTGGTAGAGCTGGCCCGCCCGGGAGACCGGCGCGGCCTGCGGCCGGGTGGCCGGCGGCCCGTCCGCCGGTCCGGGGCCGGCCGGGGTGATCCGGATGCTGATGCCGTCCTCGCCCGGGTACAGCCGGAACGACAGCCAGTGGTCGGGCGGGCGCAGCGCGGTGAACGCGGAGGGCTGGCGGCTGATCAGCGCGGAGCGGTAGCGGTCCTCGTAGGCGGGGTCGTCCAGCCAGGGCAGGCTCTGCCAGGGCAGGCCGCCGAGCAGGTCCTCGGCCTCGGCGCCGAGCAGTTCGCAGGCGCCGGCGGTGAGGTAGGTGATCCGCCCGTTCAGGTCCAGGCTGCAGCTGCCGCCGGGCAGGCGTTCGGCGAACGCGGCGGCGGCGTCGGCGGGCAGGGACTCCAGCGGCCGCTGGACGGGCAGCACCCGGGGCCGGGCCGGTGCGGTGAACGGGTGCCCGGCGGCGTCGGCCTGGGCCAGCAGCCGGGCCAGGCGTCCGCACTCGGCGCCGATCAGGTCGCGTTCCAGCGGGCTGGCCTGGGCGGAGTGGGAGGCGGGCCACAGCAGCAGCAGGGCGCCCCAGCAGCGCTGCGGGGTCTCGATCGGGGCGGCGGCCAGCGCGAAGTGGTACGGCAGCGCCACGGCGGTGCGGGGGTACTGCCGGGCGAACTCCTGCTGGCTGCCGGACCACACCAGCCGCCGTTCGCGTACGGCGTCGGACACCGGCAGTGGCGAGGCCAGTGCGGCCCTGATCCACGGGGCGATGAACTCGGCGGGCAGGCCCCGCAGCACCGCGAGGTGGAGCACCGGCTCGTCGGCGGGCAGCAGGTAGACCGCGCCGGTGGTGGCGCCGCAGCGGCGGATGGTCTCGGTGAGCGCCGCGTCCAGCAGCGCGTCCCGGCCGCCCGCCTCAGCGCCGCCCGGCACCGCGGGTCCCGGTCCGGCGGCGGGTCGGGCGCCCGGCCGGCGGCGGTACGGGCGCGGCGCCGTACGAGCGCGCAGCGCGACGGTCGGTCCGGACATCACCCATACGCAGGACGCTACGCCCGTCCCCGGACGGCAGCACACCGGGACGGCGGGCCGCGGCGGGCGCGGGTAGGGCGAGGGCCCGTCCGGCGGATCCCGCCGGATCGGTGGGCGGCGCCGGGCGTGCGCCCGAGTCGGCCTCGTCCTGGACGTACTGGGTCCGGCGGGGGCACCTCCCGGCCGAAGGCGGGGGAGGGCGGTCCGTCGTCGCGCGCCCGCCGGATCCGCCGGACAGGCGACGGCCCCGCGGGCCGCCGCGCGCCGCCCGTCGCCGGGTGGTGTGCGGGGTCCGCGGGGCCGTGGCCGCGAGGCGGGTCAGCCGAGGGTCGCGATGGCCTCGTTGAAGGTCTGCGACGGGCGCATCACGGCGGCGGCCAGCTCGGCCACCGGCTGGAAGTAGCCACCGATGTCGGCCGGCGAGCCCTGGACCGCGATCAGCTCGGCGACGATGGTCTGCTCCTGCTCGGCGAGCGTCTTGGCGAGCGCCGCGAAGGCCTCCGCGAGCTGGGCGTCGTCGGTCTGCTGCGCCAGCTCCTGGGCCCAGTACAGGGCCAGGTAGAAGTGGCTGCCGCGGTTGTCGATGCCGCCGAGGCGGCGGCTCGGCGACTTGTCCTCGTTGAGGAAGGTGCCGGTGGCCCGGTCGAGGGTGTCGGCCAGGACCTGGGCGCGCTCGTTGCCGGTGGTCTGGGCGAGGTGCTCGAAGCTGACCGCCAGCGCGAGGAACTCGCCGAGGCTGTCCCAGCGCAGGTAGTTCTCCTTGACCAGCTGCTGGACGTGCTTCGGGGCGGAGCCGCCGGCGCCGGTCTCGAACAGGCCGCCGCCGTTCATCAGCGGGACCACCGAGAGCATCTTGGCGCTGGTGCCCAGCTCCAGGATCGGGAACAGGTCGGTGAGGTAGTCGCGCAGCACGTTGCCGGTGACCGAGATGGTGTCCTCGCCGCGGCGGATCCGCTCCAGCGAGAACGCGGTGGCCTCGACCGGGGAGAGGATCTCGATCTGCAGGCCCTCGGTGTCGTGCTCCGGCAGGTACGCCTTGACCTTCTCGATCAGGACGGCGTCGTGCGCGCGGGCCGCGTCCAGCCAGAACACCGCCGGGGAGCCGGTGGCGCGGGCGCGGGAGACGGCCAGCTTGACCCAGTCCTGGATCGGCAGGTCCTTGGTCTGGCACATCCGGAAGATGTCGCCGACGGCGACCGGCTGCTCCAGCACCGCGGTGCCCGCGGCGTCGACGACCCGCACGGTACCGGCGGTGGCGATCTCGAAGGTCTTGTCGTGGCTGCCGTACTCCTCGGCCTTCTGCGCCATCAGGCCGACGTTGGGCACCGAGCCCATGGTCGACGGGTCGAAGGCGCCGTGCGCGCGGCAGTCGTCGATGACGGCCTGGTACACGCCGGAGTAGCTGCTGTCCGGCAGGACGGCCAGGGTGTCGGCCTCCTTGCCGTCCGGGCCCCACATGTGGCCGGAGGTGCGGATCATGGCCGGCATGGAGGCGTCGACGATGACGTCGCTGGGGACGTGCAGGTTGGTGATGCCCTTGTCGGAGTCGACCATCGCGAGGGCGGGGCCCTCGGCGAGCTCGGCGTCGAAGGAGGCCTTGATCGCCGCTCCCTCGGGCAGCGCGTCCAGGCCCTTGAGCACGGCGCCGAGGCCGTCGTTGGGGCTCAGGCCGGCGGCGGCCAGGGTCTCGCCGTAGGCCGCGAAGGTCTTCGGGAAGAAGGCGCGCACGACGTGGCCGAACACGATCGGGTCGGAGACCTTCATCATGGTGGCCTTGAGGTGCACCGAGAACAGCACGCCCTCGGCCTTGGCCCGGACGACCTGGGCGGCGAGGAACTCGCGCAGTGCGGCGACGCGCATCACGGAGGCGTCGACGACCTCGCCGGCCAGCACCGGGACCTTCTCGCGCAGCACGGTGGTTGTGCCGTCCTCGGCGACCAGCTCGATCCGCAGCGCACCGGCCTCGTTGACCACCGCGGAGCGCTCGGTGGAGCGGAAGTCGTCGGCGCCCATGGTGGCGACGTTGGTCTTGGAGTCGCCGGTCCAGGCGCCCATGCGGTGGGGGTGGGCCTTGGCGTAGTTCTTGACCGACAGGGGGGCGCGGCGGTCGGAGTTGCCCTCGCGCAGCACCGGGTTGACGGCGCTGCCCTTGACCTTGTCGTAGCGGGCGCGGGTCTCGCGCTCCTCGTCGGTCTTCGGGTCGTCCGGGTAGTCCGGCAGGGCGTAGCCCTGCTGCTGCAGCTCGGCGACCGCGGCCTTGAGCTGCGGGATCGAGGCCGAGATGTTCGGCAGCTTGATGATGTTGGCCCCGGGGGTCTTCGCGAGCTCGCCGAGCTCGGCGAGGGCGTCGGCGATGCGCTGGCCCTCCTCCAGACGCTCCGGGAAGCTGGCGATGATGCGCCCGGCCAGGGAGATGTCGCGCGTCTCCACCGTGACGCCCGCCGTCGAGGCGTACGCCTGCACCACGGGCAGGAACGAATACGTCGCCAGGGCCGGGGCCTCGTCGGTGTGCGTATAGATGATGGTCGAGTCAGTCACCGGTACTCCGCTTCACGTCTACAACGTCTTGATGTCAAGATATCTCGTGACGGGCCCTCCCCGACACCACCCCCCGGATCGAGATGCCGGGCGCGCCGCATCCGCCGTCCGGATGACGACTTCTCGTCCTATCCTGCCTGGACGCGGCGACGTGCGCAGAGCGCCTCACTTTGATCGCTGCCGCGGTGCGTGGCGTCCTCTCGGGGACGAGCCGAGCGGTCGTCGACTGGCTGATGAACCTACTGGCGGAGAGGGAGGTCCGCGGAGGGCAGCCGGAGTCAGGGTGGGTGGAATCGGCCTGGAAGGCGAGATGACCGGCCATCTCGGCAGTGAGCGTTTTCAGCGTTGAAGCTCCAGGGTGAGGACAGCCTTGGCTGCTGACGTCAGCCAGTTCGGGCTGCAGCGGGCGTGTCGGAAGATCC
>NZ_JBEZIR010000135.1:0-23180 GCF_040651175.1 Kitasatospora sp. NPDC048540 | reverse complement strand
TACTGGCTGGACATCCACGACGGCGTGCTCGGGGTCGCCGACGCCCGGGGCGGGATCACCACCGTCGACCACGAGGACGAGTTCCAGTGGCGGCGTCCAGCCCGAGCCGGGCGGTCAGGGCGGCGGCGTCCACGAGCGCCTGCTCGGGGCCGGCCGGCGCGGTGACGAAGCCCGTCCCGCCGCACACCCGGGCCGCCACCGCGAGCGCCGGCCGGCCGGCCGTCCGCAGCAGCACCTGCCCGGGCGCGACACCGGCCCGTCCGGCGTACGAGGGTGCGGCACCCGCCCGGGCCAAAGCCCGGACCACGGCCGTGTCCAGCGGCCCGCCGGGCTCGGCTCCCAGCACCCGGGGCCGGGCGGCCGCCAGCGCCGCCGCGGCCGCCCCCGGCCGTTCGGCCGTGTCCAGCAGCCAGGGCCCGGCAGCCGCATCGCCGGGCTCCACCAGCAGGTCATGCGCGCGCAGTTGGGCGAGCACGGTGCCGAGCGCGGCGCGCACCGGCGAACCCGGCGGCGCCTGCCGGTCGAGCGCGCCGGTGTCGCCGGTGCGCAGCGGTTCGGCCAGCAGCCGCCACAGCGCGGGCAGCGCGGCGCCGCCCTCCAGGGTGACCGCGGCCCGCCGACCGCGCAGGTGCAGCCCGGCCCGCAGCGCGGTGACGGCCACGCCGGGGCGCAGCCGCACGCCGGCCAGGCCCCGGAGCGGGTCGGGCGCCGCCGCCGTGGCGGCCTCGGACCCGGCCCCGGCGGCCGACCCCGGCGCGAGCGCACCGCCGGGTACTTCGAGGGGCGTGGCCCGGCCCGGCGTCACGAGACCCGCTCCACGGCCTCGATGACGGCGCCGACCTGGCTGCGCCAGTCGTGCCCGGTCACGGCGGGGACGGCGCGGACCACCAGATGGGCCGCCAGGTAGCGCTCCAGCGGGCGCAGGTCGCAGACCGCGAACAGCCGGTACAGCGCGTTGGTGCAGGCGCGGTAGACCAGGTACTCCGGGCGGCTCCACATCGCGCCCTGCGGGTCCGAGCGGCGCAGCAGCCGGTGGAACTCGCTGTACCGGGTGCGCACGTCCTGGTTCCAGCGCTCGGCCGCGCCGGCGTCGCCGGTGGCGGCGGCCCGCACCCGGTACTCGTACGGGTGCCCGCCGAGGTCCGCGCCGGCGGCGTGGCGGCGCTCGGTCAGCTGCCAGGCGGCCGCCGACCAGCCGGCCCAGGCCCGTTCCCAGCCGGTGGCCCCGCCTGCGCCGATCCGGCCGACCAGGGCGGTGACCGCCTCGCCGGCGGCCTCCCAGCGGTCGTCGAAGGCCCGGCGCAGCTGGCCGTCCGGGTCGTCGTGGACCAGGAAGTCCTCCAGGTGGGAGACGTACGAGTAGTGGCCGCCGACCAGCCCGCCGGGGTGCGCGGCGGCGTGCGCGGCGAGCGCGGCCACGGCGAGCTGCACCCGGGCCGCGGCGCCGTCTCCGTACCGGCCGAGGAACCCGGCCGCCGCGTGCAGTGCCGGGAGGCCCATCCCGAGCAGCTGGTCGCGCAGCAGCACGCCGTCGGCGCCGATCAGGGCGCGGAGTTCGGCGAGGTCGACGCGCTCCACCCGGACGGTGTTGTCGGGCACGATCGGCCCGTACGGCGGTGCGATCAGCTCGGCGCGGCCCGCCTCGGCCGCGGCGGCGAGCAGCTCCTCGGTGTCCAGGTCGCTCACCGAGGGGTGGCGGCGCAGCCAGTCGCGGACCTGCCCGGCGCTGCGGGCGGCTGCGTCGGCGACCTGCGCCGCCGGTCCGCGCAGCCGCAGCCGCAGGTGCGGGCCGTGCAGCCAGTGCCGCTCCACGTGGACGGTCAGGCCCTCGGCGGCGCAGCGCTCGGCCAGCGGCAGGACCGCGCCGCGCAGCAGCGGCGCCTTGACCGGCTGGTGGTAGTAGGCGACCACGTCTCGGGCGGCGCCGTCGGCCGGGTCGATGGGGGTTTCGGTCACCGGGGCTGCTCCCTGCTCGGTCGGGGCCGGGGCGGTCATCGGGGCCGCCCGGCGCGGTAGGTCTCCACCACCAGCTCGACGGCCCGGCCGGCCGTCGTACGGGCGCCGGGGGCGGGCAGCGCCTCCTCCAGCACCACGCCGTCGTCGTGCCGGGCCAGCCACTTCGCCAGCGAGCGCAGGTGCAGCGCGTTGCCGAGGTCGAGGAAATGCGGTTTGGGGCGGCGCAGATGGGCCAGGAAGTCGTCCGCCGGGCGGCCCGCCGGGGCGGCCGGGGCCGGGTGCAGGAAGAGCTGTTCGGGCAGGTCGAGCAGGGCCCGCCAGCGGGCGGTGGTGGCGGCCGGCACGGCCCGGTCGGCGGCGAGGTCGGCGCGCAGCGCCGCCACCACGCCGGCCGGCAGCTGCCAGCGCCGCCGGTGCAGCACCAGGTGCCGGTGGCGCAGCCGGGCGGAGCGGACCACCTTCCCGCCGGGGGCCGGGACGGCGTGGCGGTGCACCAGGGCCCGGAAGTCGGCCACGCCGTGCGGCTGGTCGGACAGGAACGGGGCGAGCCGCTGCGGGAGCATGATCGGGGCCAGGAAGCCGCTGTAGAGCACGTCGAGGAGTTCGCCGGTGGCCCGCAGCCGCAGCCTGAGCTGGTCGCTCGCGAGGTCGTGCACCAGGTCCACCTCGGCTTCGCCGATCGACGCCCAGCGGCGGTCGGGCCCGATCTCGTCCGGGACGAGCAGCGGGTGCAGGTTGGCGTTGAACCCGCCGACCGGACGGATCTGGGCGGGCCGGGCCTCCTCGCCGAGGCCGCGCCGGATCTGCTCGCGGACCGCCTCGGCGGCGGCCGGGTCCAGCGCGTCGAGGAAGCGGCTGGTGAAGCGGCCCCAGCCGCCGTAGACGTGGTTGACGCAGAGCAGGCCGCCGGCGGCCTGCTCGCGCTGTACGAAGTAGGCGTAGCCGGCCGGCCGGGCGGTCGCCCAGGCGGGCAGCCGGTCGCCGAGCCCGCTGATCAGGTCGCGGGGCAGCACCAGGTCGGCGGCGGGGTCACCGGCCGGGGCGGTGGCGTGCGCGGTGTCGAGTACCTCCCGGCGCAGGGCGGCCAGTTCGGCCGCGCCGGTGGGGAAGCGGTCGCGGTCGCGCGGGTCGAGGGCGGCCAGCCGGCCGGCCTCCTCCCAGGCCTCGGCGAAGGCGGCGCCGAACTCCCAGGGGTGGCGGCAGGTGCCGCCGGCGCCGTAGCGGGCGACGAAGCGGTCCCGGGTGATCCGCCGCATCAGGTGGCCCAGGTCGAACAGCTCGGCCAGCGCGGTGAGTTCGCCCAGCGCCCGGTGGTCGGCGGGGGTGAGCGAACCGGCGTCCGGCACCGGCCGGGGTGCGACCACGTCCTCGGAGAGCACGGTGAGCGGCGCGCCGCCAGCCGGGACCGGCCGGCCGGCCTCGGCGAGCACCTCGCGCCACCGGTCGGCGAGTTCGGCCAGCAGGGGAGGGCGCCGCGCGGCGTCCATGGTGGCGAAGTCCGCGTCGAGCCGGGCGATGGCGTCGATCCGGTCGGCCAGTGCGGCGTCCTCGGGCCAGGTCCGGAGCCAGTCGGCGAGCCGGCCGAGCGGGTCGGCGTCCTGCGGGGCCACCGGGTCGGTCGGCACCAGCAGCCCGGCCTCGGCGAGCCGGGCCAGATACCCGGCGGCCGCCTCGTTGGCGCCGGGGCCGTCCAGGGCGTCGGCCAGCCTGCCGGTCAGCTCCGTCAGGGTGGCCGGTGCGCCGTCGCCGGCGGCGAGCAGCTCCAGCGGGCGCCCGGCGGCGAGTTCGGCCTCGTCCTCGTTGGTCACCAGGTAGCGGCCGCCGGCGAAGACCACCCGGCTGCGGGCGTACGCGGCACGGCCGGCGGTGATCCGGGCGGTGCTGGTCATCCGGTGCGGCAGGCCGGCCCGGCGGTGCGGGGCGTCGAGCAGGGCCTCGGTCAGCGCGCTCACCAGCGTCCGGTTGGCGCGGACCACGGTCCGCAGGCCGTCCGCCTCGAAGCCGTCGCCGGCCCCCGCGTCGGCGGTGCCCTCGGCCGGGCCCCAGCCGACGGCCGTGAACCAGGACAGCGGGCTGGTCTTGGTACTGGCCCGCAGCGCGTACCGGAGCACCCCGGGCTCCTCCTTGCGGGCCCGGCGGTCGCCGGCGCCGCGGCCGGTCCGCTCGACGGCCCGCAGCAGGTCGCCGCTGGTGAGGGCGACCGCCCGGGCGAGGGCGGGCTCCAGGCAGAGCGCCGCGAGGGCTGTGCGTTCGGCGGCCAGCGCGGCGGGGGTGGTCCCGTCGGCTGATCCGGTCCTGGCGTCGAGGTCGGCCAGCAGCGCCGCGCGGCGGGCCCGCAGCGCCAGCCAGGCGCCGAGCTGCGGTACTCGGGCGGGCAGATCGCCCAGGCGCTCCAGCAGGGCGGGCCGCGGCTCGCGGCCGTTGTGCAGCGCCCGCCGCAGCGGGAGCACCACGTCGCGGTGGAAGGCGGGGGAGTGGCCGGCCCGGGCGGCGTACAGCGCGTCGCACAGCTCGGGCGCCGACGCGGCGGCAACGGCCTCCAGGTCGGCCAGTTCGGAGAGCCGGGCCCTGAAGGCCGCGGCAGGCCGGCTCTGGGCCGGGTACCGCAGCACGGTGGCCCGTACGAGCGCGTACGGCGCCGACCGAACGGCGTACCCGTACCCGTCGGGGTCGGCCGGCGCCGCGCTTGCTGCGGCCGCGGGCCCTGCGGTGTACGGCATGCCGGACGCTCCCGGGGGATCGGTCGATCGGGGGGATCTGGGGAATCGGATCTGGGGGATCGGGATCGGGGTCGAGGGTGGCCGGGGACCGCGCCGGGGCGCGGCCCCCGACCGTGCGGGGTCAGTACGGCAGCGTCGGCAACTGCGGCTGGGCGCAGGAGGACGAGCCGCACGAGCAGGAGCTGCCGCCGTTGGAGGCGCCGGTCTCCGGGAGCGCGACGGTGTCACGCATCGAGGTCACGGTGAGCTCGCCGAGGTCCAGGTCATCGAGTTCGAAGCTCAGGCCGTTCTGGTGATCGGTCATCTGGTCTCCCTGGGGTCGGAAGGGTGCCGGTACGGACCGGTGGTGCCGGTCAGAAGGCGAGGGTGTCCACCTCGGGCTGGGCACAGGAGGACGAGCCCTGGCAGGAGCAGGAGCCCCAGGAAGCACCGGTCTCGGGCAGCGCGGCGGTGTCGCGCAGCGAGCTGACGGTGAGGTCGCTGAGGTCGAGGTCCTGCAGGTCGAAGGCGTGCTGCGGAGTGGTGTCGGACATGTGGATCTCCCTTGCTGTGGGATGGACGCCGGTCCGGGCACCCGGGGACGGAACCGAGCGGCGGGCCGGGCAGCTGAACTCCCGGACCGCCACCGGGCCCGTCGGGGCGCCCGTTGCGGGGCAGACGACCGCTCTTGCCGTCGGCGACGGCGGAGCGGTACCTGATGGACCGTCAGCCCGTCAGGTCGAGTACCGCTCGACCCTCACTCGGGCCGGACCCCAGGCGGACACGGGCCTGGTGAGACCTGCCGGCCGGACCGGAGCGGCGGCCGCTACCGTGATCCACGGCCGGGGCCGGGACACACCGGCCAGCCTGGGAAAGGAGCCCAGCGCCCATGGACGACATCCGGACCGGGCTGCACCGCGGCACCGTGCCGCATTCGGTGCCAACGGCCCAACGGCCCGGGCTCGCTCTGCCGCTGACCCTGCGTCCGGCCGACGACGCCCGCGCCACGCAGGCCGCCGTGTTCGACCCGGCGCTCAAGCAGCACCCCAACGCCTTCCGCGCCGCAGACCCGAGCTTCACCGACCCCGCGCTGTCGGCCGCCTGGTACGCGGCGCGCCGACGTGCCATGGACCTGCTGCTCGCGGCCGTAGCCGACTCCCCGTGGGCCGGGCACCTGGTCGTTCGCGGCAGCGTGGTACTCCGCGCCTGGTACGGCGACGCCACCCGCGAGCCCGGCGACCTGGACTTCGTGGTCGTCCCGCGGGAGTGGCGGATCGAGGAGGACCGCACCACCGACCTGCTACACGGCAGCGCTACCCCTGTGCCTGCTTCCCGCTGGTCGTTCCTGGCACACCGGGGCAGGGCCGAACGGGCGGAGCCCGGAGGCAGCACCCCCGTGGCTGCCTCCGGGCTCCGGCGGCCGTTGAGGCGGCAGGGGACGACGTCACCGGGCGTCGGCGTCCCCTGTGGCCTGAACCGTGATGGTCAGTCGGTGGGCTCGACCTCCGCCCTGTCGACGATGGCCGAGGTGAGGATGGCCGAGGCGTAGTCGTACCCCTTGCCGTTGCCGGCGCCCGGGGACGGGTTGCCCGTGGGGGGCAGGCCGTCGGGGCCCGCGGGCGGGAGGTCGGAGAGGAGCACCTCGCGCACACCGAGGAACGCGCCGGTGGTCGGGTCGAAGATCAGGGACACGCGCAGGGTGCCGTTGGTGCCGACCACCGCGACGCCGTGCCGGCCCGTCGCATCCGTCTCGTCGGCGACCACCGATGTCCCCGGGATCTTCGCGGCCGCCTCCATGAGCGCCCCGGCGACGGCGGGGGGCGCCGAGATGTTCTGGAAGATCATCTGGATGTCGCCGAAGGCGATCTGGTTGCGGAGCTTCGGCGTCATCGATATTCCCGCCACCGTGTTGGAGCGGTCAGCGGTCAGCACCTGCTGCAGGAGCCGCTGCGGGTCCGTGGGCAGCTGGGAGACGAACTCGTACGTCGGGGTGCCGAATCCGGCCGTCTTGGGGGCGCCGGGGGCGTCCGACAGGATGGCCGGCCACGGGGTGCGTCCGTCCCCCATGGTCGCATCCAGGATCAGACCCTCGGACCTGCCGTCGACCGAGATCCACGACTTCCGCTCGCTCTTGGACTGGCGGGCGCCGTCCCGGATCTCCCGCCGGTAGACGAACTGGCTGCTCCGCGCTACAGGGGCGGTGTGGCTCGCGGCGGCTTTCGCGGCGCGGCCGAGCAGGCCCATGGCGTCGGTCGGCTCCGGCGCGGGTGTGACGGACGGGGTGGTCGACGTGGACGGGGCGGGCGTGGCCGTGGCCGAGGAGGCCGGAGTCGAAGCGCCGTCATGGTGCCGACCCGGGACGACCAGGGTGACGGCCGCCAACGCACCGACTGCCAGCGGGGCGACCAGCCACACCGGCCCACGCCGGGACCTGGTGGCCTTCGTCTCTGCGGCGGCGATCTCACTCATCAGATGCTCCTTGAGGAACCTTTGGCGGTCGGCGGGGAGCGTCTCGTGCGGGTTGTTCATCGGACCTCTCCCTGCAACGACCGGGCGGCCTCGAAGCCGCCATCGCGTACCTGTCCGACGATGGGAGCGAGTTCCCGACCGCGCGTCAGTTCGCGCTCGGTGAGCGTGCGCAGCCGGGCCCGCGCCCGCGACAGCCGGGAGCGGACGGTACCGACGGGCACGCCGAGGGCCTCGGCAGCCAACGCGTAGTCGAGCCCCACCCACACGCACAGCCGGAACACCTCGCGCTCGGACCGGCGCAGGCCGGACAACGCGCGCCGTACCGCCGCCAGCTGGGCGTCGTCGTCGATCCTCGAGACCAGTTCGTCCGCGAAGTCCGGTACGGATCCCCGCTCGGCAAGCCGCGACATCGCCGCCCGGTGTCGCCGGGCCGTCCGCGTGGTGTTGCGCAGCACGTTGGTGGCGACGCCGAACACCCAGGGCCGCAGGTCCTCGTCGCCCTCGTGAAGCTTGCCGCGCAGCCGCCAGGCCTCCAGGAAGGTGAGCGACACCACGTCCTCGGCCGCCGCCCAGTCCCCCAGGGCGCGCAGCGCGTAGCCGTGCACCGCCTGGGCGTGCGCGTCGAATAGTTGGCCGAGCGCACCCTGGTCCCCGGCGCGCAATCGCGCCCGTTGTGACAGTTCCATGCCCATCCCTGTCCGCACACCGCCCGGAGTTCCCTGTGAGCCGTGCCACACCCTGTGGCGGTTGCGCATGGACGGGCGACGGACCGTCCGGCCCGGCTCCGATTCTGCGCTGCGGTCACGAACCGCCCCCACCCAGGGAGGGGGGTGGAGGCGGGCCCCCCGGGGGCGCTCCAACTGCAGCCGTCCGCAAGGGCTCTCCAGTCGTGGGTTCTCGCCGTCGGCGGCGACGCGCCACCGGTAGGCGAAGGTGAGGTGGCCGGCGCGGCCCAGTACGATCACCGTTCGGCCACGCCCGTCCCCCGTGAACGGACTGGACGCAGGACCGTGGAGCTCGCCGGCCGGCAGGCGCAGCCGGACCTCCTGGCCCGACTGCTGTCCGAGTCGCGGAGCCGGGGCAGCGCCGTCTTGGTCCGCGGCCCGGCCGGGATCGGGAAGTCGGCACTGCTCGCCGAAGCCGCCGTCCTCGCCGAAGCCGGCGGGTACGGGCTGCTCCGCACCAGCGGTGTCGAGGCCGAGAGCGACATCCCCTACGCCGGCCTGTAACTGCCGCTGCGCCCACTGGCAGCCGGCACGTCGGAGCTTGCCGCGCCCCACCGAGAGGCGCTGGGCACCGCCCAGGGGAACGCCGAGGCCGACATCCCGGACGTCTTTCCGGTGGGTCCGATGCCCGCAACCTGATCGCGGACGCCGCGCCGGTCGCGCCGGTCGCGGCGGTGCTCGTGCTCGCCGACGACGTGCAGTGGCTCGACGACGCCACCGTGAGCATCCTGGCGTTCAGGGCACGCCGCGTCGGCGCCGAGCCGGTGCTGTTCGGTCCCGGGGACGGCGTCCCGGCGGGGCGACCCGGGGCCGGGCCGAGGTCGGCGGTGCAGCCTCTCCGGACTCGCCGGACTCCTGCCCGGCCTCCGGTACCGGTCGGCCGGTACACGGTTGATACACGACTGCGCGACGGCGGAAGCCGCGCCACGACCGGGCCGAAGTGCCGGTCCCGGAGCCTCTAGGAACACCCGGTGGCCAGCGCCCCGGGACCTTGTCCCTCTGGCTCCGGGAGGCCGCCGTCGTGTCAGTCCCCACACAAGCAGTCCGCACACCGTCCGAAGACCGGGACCGGCGGACCGCGCCCGGTCGGCTTGGCCTCGTCCGTCGCAAGGCGGTGTGGGCCCTGGCCGCTGTCCTGCTCGCCGGGGCCGGTGCCGGTGGTGGCGCGCTGGTCGCCCAGGAGGGCGGCGCCGCGGCCGCGGGCGACGGGGCGCCGGTGCTTGCGGCACCCGAGACGATCGCCGCACTCGGTCTCCCGTGGCCGGAGGAAGGGCAGTCGGCGGTCGCCGTGGCGAAGGTCGGCGTGCTCGGTGTCAAGGGAGCGCAGCAGCCGGTGCCGATCGCGAGCGTCACCAAGGTGATGACGGCGTACGTCGTGCTCAGGGACCACCCGCTCAAGGACGGCGAGGACGGGCCGGTGATCACGGTCGACGCGCAGGCTGCCGCGGAGGCGGGCTCGGTGGACGAGTCCACCGCCCCCGTCACCGCCGGGCAGCGCCTGACCCAGCGCAAGCTGCTGGAGGTGATGCTGCTGCCCTCCGCCAACAACGTGGCCCGGCTGCTGGCCCGGTGGGACGCGGGCAGCGAGGAGGCGTTCGTGACCCGGATGAACGAGGAGGCCGCCCGGCTGGGGATGACCGGTACCACCTACACCGGGGCCAGCGGACTGGAGGCCTCGACCGTGTCGACCGCCGCCGACCAGCTCAAGCTGGCCCGCGAGGCGATGAACGAGCCGGCGCTGCGGGACACCGTTGCCCTGCGCGACACCGCCCTACCGGGCCGCTCCGCACCGCTGCGCAACACCAACACACTGCTCGGCCTGCCCGGGGTGGTGGGCCTGAAGACCGGGTCGACCACCTCGGCCGGCGGGAACCTGATGTGGGCGCTGGAGGTCCCCGACGGCAAGGACGGTTCGGGGCGCCGGCTCGTCTACGGCGTGGTGCTCGGCCAGCGGGCCGGTACCAGTCCCGCCGACGGTCTGCGGGCCGCCCTGGAGCGCAGCGGCCGGCTCGTGGACGCCCTGCGGCAGAAGCTGCCCGGCGTCCTGCCGGCTCTCGACGGCGGCCGGCAGGAGTGGTCATGAGCGCGCGCACCGGTACGGCTCCGACGGCACCCCCGGCCGTGGACACCGGCACGTCGGCCCACGGGCCCGGCAGCGACGGCGGGCGCGGGCCCCGCCGCCCGACGGCCCGCCACCACGTTCCTCTCCATCACGTCCTTCGCGACCGCGTCCTTCGCCGCCCGACCAGCCCGACCAGCCCGACCAACCCGACCTGTCCGGCCCGTCGTGCCGCACGGCGGCGCGGGCGGCTGATCGCGGGCGCCGCCGCCGCGCTCGCCGCCCTCATGGTCCTGAACCCCTGGCTGCCGAACGGCCCGCTCAACCTCGCCAGCCTCTGGCAGACCGTGCTGCCCTGGTCGGGCCTGGGCATCGCGCTGCTGCTCCTCCTCGCGGCGCTGCGGCGCTCCGCCCCGGCGGCGGTGGCCGTCCTGCTGCCCGCCCTCGTCTGGACCGTGCTGTTCGCACCGGCCCTGGTCGACAAGCGCGCGGGCGGCGGGGACTTCACCGTCGTCAGCCACAACGTGAACGAGGACAACCCCGACCCGCGCCGGACCGCACGCGCCCTGGCCGGCTCCGGTGCCGACGTCGTGGCGGTGGAGGAACTGGCCCGCGGCGCGCAGGAGACCTTCCGGCGCGAGCTGGCCGCCACCTACGCCTTCGCCGAGGTGCACGGCGGCATCGCCCTGTGGAGCAAATACCCGCTCAAGGACGTGGAGCCGGTGGAGATCATGCCCTGGACCCGGGCCCTGCGTGCCACCGTCATCACTCCCAAGGGCCCCGTCGCCCTCTACACGGCGCACCTCGCCTCGGTACGGGTGCGCCCGGACGCGGGATTCACCACCTACGCCCGCAACGAGGCGGCGGCCAAGCTCGCCGCGGCCGTACAACGCGAGCCGCTCACGAGGACCGTCGTCGTGGGCGACCTCAACGGCTCCTTCGACGACTCCGCGCTGCGCACGCTCACCGGACCGCTGCGCTCGGCCCAGCAGGAGGCCGGCAACGGCTTCGGCTTCACCTGGCCCGCGTCCCTCCCGGTGGTACGCATCGACCAGATCCTGGTGAAGGGCATCACCGCGCGCTCCGCGTGGACCCTGCCGGACACCGGCAGCGACCACCTCCCGGTCGCGGCGTCCCTGAAGCTGTGACCACCCCGTCGGCCGGCACCGTCCGCCGGGCCCCGTGCAGCGGCCCCCAGCCATGGACCGGCCCCGGACGTGCTGGAATGATGACCCGATCCCCAGGCGACGACACCGGAGAGCTCTTGTCCGCCACCCGAGTACCCGAAGCGGTCAACCTGCTCCTCGTTGAGGACGACGCGGTCATCCGCCGCTCCGTCCAACTGGCCCTGGAACGCTACGGCTACCGGGTCGACGTCACCGGCGACGGCCTCGACGGCCTGGACGCGGTGCGGGCCGGCGAGCACGACGTCCTGATCCTGGACGTGATGCTGCCCGGTCTGGACGGCATCAGCCTGTGCCGGCGGGTCCGCGAGGAGACCCTCACGCCCATCCTGATGATGTCCGCCCGCGGTGACGCCCTCGACGTCGTGGCCGGTCTGGAGGCCGGTGCCGACGACTACGTGGTCAAGCCCGTCGACATCCCCGTCCTCGTCGCCCGCATCCGCTCCCTGCTGCGCCGCGCCACCTTCCACGAGTGCCCGGCGGCGGAGCCGGTGCGGGAGGATCCGATCGCGGCCGGCGAGGCGACCGGGAGCCACCGGCGCCCCCTTGCGGGGGAGGCGCCGGACCTGCTGACCTTCGGTGGCCTGACCATCGACCCGCGCGGCCTGGAGGTCCGTCTGGACGGCGGTGCCGTCGCCCTGACGCCCACCGAACTGCGTCTCCTGCTGGTCTTCGCGGAGAATCCCGGCACGGTCCTGGACCGCAGGCGTCTGCTGCGCGAGGTGTGGGACTACGGCTGGGAGGGCGACACCCGGGTGGTGGACCTGTGTGTGGTGCGGCTGCGCAAGAAGATCGGCGCGGAGCGCATCGAGACCGTCCGGGGTTTCGGCTACAAACTCCTGCGGGGCTGACGCGATGACCGCACGACGTACCGGCCCGCACCCCTTGGACCCGCGCTCGCTGCGCTGGAAGATCACCGCCCTGGTCGTGCTCGCCTGCGCCGCGGTCGCGGTGGTGATCGGTGTACTCGTCCACCGGGCGACCGCGGAGCGCGGCGAGCGGACCGGGCGCGATCTGGCGGTCGCGCAACTGGGTGCCGCCGAGCAGGAGCTCTCCCGCACCGGGCGCCGTCCCGACAACGCCTCTCTCGAGTCCCCGGCGGGCCTGCCCCTGCCGCTGGCCCGGGCCCTCGAAGGCTCGACGGCACCGGGGGAGTACGCCCTGTGGTACGACGTGAAAGCACCGAACTGGTACTGGATGTGGGCGGCCGCCCCGGTCGGCGACGGCCGGGTGCTCGTCGTACGGACCGACATGAGCGCCACCGTGCGCAGCCTCCAGCTGCTGGACCGCAGCATCGTCAAGGCCGCCCTCGCCGCCCTGGCCGTCGTCGTCCCCCTCACCGTGCTGGCGACGGAGCGGATGAACCGGCGGCTGCGCCACGGGTCGCGGACCGCCCGCCGGATCGCCGACGGCGACCTGGATGCCCGGATCGGCCACCGGGGCCGGGCCCGGGACGAGATCACCGAGATGTCCGCGGCCGTGGACGGGATGGCCGGGGCGCTGCAGGGCCGGCTCGCCGCGGAGAAGCGTTTCACCGCGGATGTCGCCCACGAGCTGCGCACCCCGCTGATGGGCCTGGTCACGGCCGCGGGTCTGCTGCCCGAGGACGACGAGGCGGCCGGCCTGGTGCGCACCCAGGTCCGCGCGCTGCGCGGCCTGGTGGAGGATCTGCTGGAGGTCTCCCGTCTGGACGCGGGTGCCGAGAGCGCCCGGTTCGACGAGGTCCCCCTGGGTGATCTCGTCGAGGAGGTGAGCGGGAGGGGCGACGGCGACATCCGCCTCCGCCTGACGGCGCCCGCCACCGTGCGCACCGACCCGCGCCGGGTGGAGCGGATCCTCACCAACCTCCTCGCCAACGCCCACCGGCACGGCGCCGGCCCGGTCGAGGTCGCCGTCACCGGCAGCCGGATCACCGTGCGGGACCACGGACCGGGGTTCCCCGACGCGCTGCTCGCCGACGGCCCGCAGCGCTTTCGCACCGGGGCCGTCGAACGTGGCCAGGGCCACGGTCTGGGCCTGACGATCGCCACCGGGCAGGCGGCGGTCCTCGGTGCCCGGCTGACTTTCGCGAACGCTCCCGACGGCGGAGCCCTCGCCACCCTCGACCTCGCCGGCCCATGACCCGCGTCCTTCCCGGGTGGGGAGCGCGGGCGGGAGCGTTCGTTCGGTGGGCCGCCGGGGTGGGGCCGTGCCGTTCAACCCATCAGCCCGATCAGCCCAGGAAGTCGACCCGGTCGATCAGGCCGTCGAGCAGGCGGTCGCGGCGGCCCGGCTGCAGACGGGTGACGACCAGGACGCCGGGGTCGATGACCACGGTGCCGTCCAGGGCCGCCGCGGCGGCCCGGTGCTCGGCCTCGGTGACGACGGGGTCGGTGCTGCGGGCGGGGATGGCCCGGCGGCGCGTTGGATGAAGGAGAGAAGGTAGGGCGGCGGATGCTGCTCGCCTTCGGGCCCGCGGCCGCGGCCGCGAGATCCGTTCGAGACGCTAGGAGGTGCCGATAGCGCGCGCGTATCGCCGCAGCGCGCCCCCGGCCGGCCCGCCGGTCCGCAACGACGTCCGCGCGCACGGGAGTCGGGGCCGGGCAGGGGGCCGACGTCCCCACCCCGGCCGGGCCGACGCCACGTCAGCTCGGCATTCAGGCCACCACGACGCTGCTGCCGGTAATCGACGTGAACGTGACCAGCCGTCCGAGGGGGTCTGGTCCGGGATGTCGATGCTGACCACGATCGTCGAGCCGCTGTATGGGACTGCACCGAACAGGCTCGACCGGGTAGCGTGAGGCACAACACCAGCCCCACCTTGGGAAATGAAGTGCAGGATGCACCTCCTGGACGACCTCACCGGTCTTTCCGCTCGTGCAAAGAGTCTGCTTGAACGAACCGGTCGGCGGGAGCACCTGACGGAACACCGACTCTCAACGGAGTTCCTTCAGATTCGCGACCGCTTCGGCCAGCCGATCCCCACGCCCATGTTGCTCGTGATCCGCCGCGAGGGATTCGAGCAGAGGTACGGCGGGCTCCGCTACCAAGTCCGAAGCAGCTACACCGTCGAGGGCGAGCGCCACGAAGTGCTCCGCGACTGGCACTACGACCTTGGCCAGGGCATGTGGGCCGACCCCGCCCGCAGCTGGTACTTCGACTGGTTCGGCGAACGCGTCTCCTCTCCGGTGCGCTACCTGGTGCACACCGATGGATCCGTCGGAGTCGACGACGGAGGTGGCGCGTTCCTCGAAATCGCCCCGTCTATTCCGGCCCTCATCGAATCCCATGCTCTTACCGACATGGTCTTGACCTGGGACCGCACGACGGTCGAGATCGACAGCTTCATACTCGCCCAGCAGCTGGACGGCCTCACCGACGTTCCCGAAGCCTCAGGCCGCACCATCCGATGGAGGGTTTCCGCCAACGTGGTGGTCCAGGAGTTCCAGCACTGGAGCAGCCAGACACCGCGTCATTGGCGTGCATTGGTCTGGACCAAAGGCGAAGCCGGTCGGCGCCAGGTGGAAGAGGCCGCTGGCCGAACAGGAGCGCAGCCATAGATGATGCCAGCCTCCGGATAACGGCTGCTGCTTGACAGAACTGATTCCACAGAAAGGGCGCGAAGTCGTTGGGCAGCTGACGCCACGAGCACCCGGTCCGCACGACGTAGAAGATCGCGTCCACGATCCGCCGCCGTGGATGCTTCTCCCGCCGCCCGCCCTTCGGCCCGACCCGCGCCGGCGGGAGCAACGGCTCCACCAGCGCCCACTGCTCGTCAGTCAGGTCCGACGGATACCCACCCCTGTTGCTACTCACATGGGCCGAAACGACCGCTTCGGTCCAGGGGCACGGCAGATCCCACGCATCCGCGGCACGACGGGCCGTCCCCGGCACCGCCCGCGGCAACTGTTCGCCGACCGCGGCTACGACTTCGACAAGTACCGCCGACTCCTGTGGAAGCGCGGCATCAAGCCGGTCATCGCCCGCCGCGGTGTATCGCACGGCTCCGGATTGGGCGCCGTCCGCTGGGTGGTCGAGCGGACCGACGCCTGGATCCACGGCTTCCGACGACTCCGTATCCGCTGGGACATCCGCGACGACATCCACGAGGCATTCCTCAAGCTGGCCTGCTGCCTGATCACCTACAGGCGCGTCCGGGCTTTGTGTTAGCTCCTCTTAGGGCGCGAAGGTGTTCCCCGATGGATCGCCCGTTCAGGGACCTCGGCGGGGAAGCCCGGCCGCCGCTGTGTTTCTTCTCACAGGACGGCCTCCCCACGGCCCCTCACCATGTGTCGGAATTGCGGCCTTTCGCTCGCCCTGGTGGCACTTGTGAAGGCTTTCCGGGGCTCGCGTGACGGGTGAGGTCAGTGTGGCTGCTGGGGAAGGGTATTGCTCTGACTTGCCCATGGCAATACGGTGCGGTCGGCCGAACGTGCCGTCAGCTGGCTGATCGTCAGATGGCCTGCTGGCTCGAACGTCTCATGGGGGATTACACATGCGCGCAGGACCGCGTGGAATTCGCGGTGCCCGGAAACGGGCCTGGATGAAACGGGGGACCGTCGCGATCGCGGCGGCCACCGTGTTCTCGCTGGCGACTCCGCTCGCCGTCGCCGATGTCGTCGTCGGTGGATATCAGTACGCCGACAAGGTCTGGGGCGCCGATCCGCTGCCCGACCAGCCGAAGGTCCCCGGCGCCCCGGTGGGCGCCCGCGGGTCGGACCTCCAGGCGCCCGCGATCCCGCCCGGGGCGCGGGAGTTGGTCCCGCACGCGGTGAAGCCCGTGCGCTGGCCGGCCGCCGCGACCGCCACCGTCGACCTGGCCAGGACCGCCGCGGTGCGCAGCCTGGCGGCGCCCGCCGGTGAGGCGAAGGCCGGCGGTCTGCCGGTCTCCCTCTCGCCCGCCGTACCCGCGGCGCTCGGCGCCCGGGCGAAGTCGCTCGCCTCGCCGGTCGCGCCGGTCAGCCAGGTCTCCTCGGTCCGGGTGAAGCTCGCCGACCGCGGCCAGGCCAAGAGGGCCGGCGTGGACGGCCTGCTGGTCGGCCTGGACCGGGCCGACGACCGGGCGGAGACCGGCAACGTCGCGGTCTCGCTGGACTACGGCGCCATCGAGCAGGCGTACGGCGGTGGTTGGGCGTCCCGGCTGCAGCTGGTGGCGATGCCCGCGTGCGCGCTCACCACGCCGCAGCTCACCGCCTGCCGCACCCGCACGCCGATCGAGGCGGTCAACGACCCGGCCAACCGGAAGCTGAGCGGCACCGTCGCGCTGCCGGCCGCCGGTGCCAACTCCCGTGCAGCGAAGACCGGAAGCGCGTTCGCGGCGCCGTCCGCCGTGGCGGCCGCGCGGTCCTCCGGTGGTGTGGCGGTGGCCGCGGTGGCGGGCCCCGGCGGATCCCAGGGCAACTACGGGGCGACCACGCTGTCCGCGTCGGGCGCCTGGTCGGCGTCGGCGTCGGGTGCGTTCACCTATCAGTACCCGGTGACGGCGCCGCCGTCGCTGGGCGGTGCGGCGCCGACCGTCGGACTCGCCTACGACTCGCAGTCGGTGGACGGCGAGACCTCGGCCCGCAACTCGCAGTCGTCCTGGATCGGTGACGGCTGGTCGTACAGCCCCGGCTTCATCGAGCGCTCGTACAAGAGCTGCAAGGACCAGGGGATCGAGGACTCCGGCGACTCCTGCTGGGCCGGCTGGAACGCCACGATCTCGCTGGGCACCCACACCGGCCAGCTGCTGCGGGACGCGGACGGGGTCTACCACCTCCAGACCGACGACGGTACCCGGATCGAGCGGCTGACCGGCGCCACCAACGGCCTGTGGCAGGGCGAGTACTTCAAGGTCACCACGACCGACGGCACCGCCTACTACCTGGGCCTCGACCACGCGCCCGGCGGCACCTCGGACGACTCCACCGACAGTGCCTGGGGCATCCCGGTCTACCATCCCAAGTCCGGTGACCCGTGCCATAGTTCGGACAAGGGTGACGACTCGCAGTGCGACCGGCCGGTCGGCTACCGGTTCAACCTGGACTTCGTCGTCGACCCGCACGGCAACGTGCAGCGCTACGACTGGGCGACGGAGTCCAACTACTACAACATGGGCTTCGGCCAGATCCCCGACGAGGACAAGGACACGAAGGGCGGCACCCTCACCAAGTACACCCGGGGCGGCCACCTCACCCAGATCTCGTACGGCTACCAGCTGGAGGACGCCCGGGCGGGCCGCGAGCCGGCCGCCAAGGTGGTCTTCCGTACGGCGCAGCGCTGCACCACGTCGGACAGCGTCTGCAAGGACGGCAATCTGTCCTCGGACACCGCCGCCAACTGGCCGGACACCCCGTACGACCTGAACTGCCCCTCGGACTGGAAGACCAAGATCGGGGACGAGGGTGACACCGACGGCGTCTGCCTGATCTCCGGGCCGACCTTCTGGCAGACCTACCGCCTGAAGGGCATCGACACCAAGGTCCGGACGGCGTCCGGCTGGCAGGACGTCGACACCTACGAGCTGAAGCAGGTCTTCTCGGACGCCGGCGGCACCTACGACCCGGTCACCGGCAAGACCCAGGACCCGAAGGCCAGTGGTTCGCTGCAGTCGGTGATGTGGCTCTCGGAGGTCGTCCACACCGGCAAGGACACGTCGGCCGGCGGCGACGGGCCGGTCAGCCTCGACCCGGTCAGCTTCGTCGGCATCGAGATGGACAACCGCGTCGACGGGCTCACCCCGGCGGCGCCGCCGCTGTACCACCCGCGGATCTCCAGCGTGCAGACCGAGACCGGCGAGTCCGTCGCGGTCACCTACCGCGCGCCGGAGTGCTCGCGCGAGAAGAAGACCATGCCGGCGTCGGCCGACGCCAACACCATGGCCTGCTACCAGGTGTTCTGGAACACCCCGGGCGGCGTGGAGCCGATCGAGGACTGGTTCCACAAGACGCTGGTCTCCCAGGTCACCTCCAGTGACCGGACCAAGGCCGGCTCGCCCGCCAAGGTCACCAACTACACCTACGCCGACGGCGCGGCCTGGCACCGCGACGACTCCGAGCTGACCGACGACAAGCACCGCACCTGGAACGAGTTCCGCGGTTTCCGGACCGTCACCACCACGACCGGCGCGGCCCCGGACCCGATCACCCAGTCCGTCGTCTCCTACCTCCAGGGCATGGACGGCGACTACAAGGCGGACGGCACCCGGCGCAGCGTCAAGGTGAAGAACTCGCTCGGAGAGGAGATCACCGACAGCGCGTGGCTGGCGGGCACCCCGTACGAGAAGCAGGGCTTCACCAAGGCCGGCGGCACCGTCGTCACCAAGACCCTGACCGACGCGCCGGACTCGGTGGTCGTCGCGACCTCCGACCGTACCGCGTGGACCTCGCAGGACCCGAAGCCGGACAAGCTGTCGACGCTGCCGGCCATGACGTCGCGCCGGGTGAAGTCCAGCAGCAGCCGTTCGCTCGGCCTGCTCAGCGACGACAGGACGTGGCGGACCACCCGCAGCAGCACCACCTTCGACGACCTGGGCCGGATCTGGAAGGCGGACGAGCAGGGCGACCTGTCCGTGCCCTCCCAGCGGACCTGCACCGTCACCAGCTACGCCGACGCGCCGTCCGACAACCCGATGATGCTGGTCTACCCCAAGGAGACGATCAGCCTCGCCGGTGCGTGCGACACCAAGCCGGGGCCGGGCACCACGCTCAGCGACAAGCGGGTCTACTACGACGGCGACGGGACCGTCACCAACCCGGGCACCCTCGGCCGGATCGGGCAGCGCTCAGGGTCGCTCGGCCTGGTCACCGCCACCGAGTCGGTCACCGACTACGACCCGGCCGGCCAGCCGCGCTACCAGGTGCTCGGCGCGATGACGTACGACCGCTACGGGCGGGTCAGCCGCAGCACCGACGCGGCCGGGCAGACCACGGCGACGACGTACGTGCCGGCCACCGGGCTGCTGCCGACCTCGGTGTCGACCGAGAACCCGCTGAAGTGGACGGCGACCAGCACGGTGTCGCCGGGCCGCGGTTCGATCACCCATGCCACGGACGTCAACGGCCGGGTCACCGACTCCGCCTACGATGCCCTCGGCCGCAGGGTGAAGGTGTGGATGCCGGGCCGGAACAAGGCGAACCAGACGCCCGACCGGACCTTCTCCTACTCGGTGCACGGCGCCGGTGACAGCCCGGACCCGTCCACCGTCACCACCAGGACGCTGCGCGAGGACGGGACCTACAGCACCGAGGTCGCGTTCTACGACGGCACGCTGCAGGCGAGGCAGACCCAGACCACCACCGCCGACAACTCGGCGGGACGGCTGGTCTCCTCGACCTTCTACGACTCCCACGGGTGGACCTCCTCCGTCATCGCGAGCTACCACGACGCGGCCAACGCGCCGGGCACCTCGATGTGGGCGGAGACCAACAAGACCGGCCCGGCGGTGACCCGCACGTCGTACGACGGCCAGGGCCGGCCGGTCACGGTCCAGCAGGTGTCCTTCGCCAGCACCCTCTGGCAGGGGAGCACCACCTACCGCGGCGTGGACCGGGTCGACGTGACGCCGCCGCCCGGCGGCAAGGCGACCACGGCGTACACCGACGCGCTCGGCCGCCGGACGTCGACCGTCATGCGCGACACCACGCCGGACCGCAAGCTCACCGGCGGCACGGTGATCGCGTCCGGGACGTCGGCGGTCTCCCGCAGCGTCCGCCTCGCCGTGCAGGCCGACGGCAACCTGGTGCTGACCGGTCTGGTCGACGGGAGGACCCGCTGGTCCTCGGGCACCTCGGGCCACCCCGGCGCGTACGCGAGCGTGCTCGCCGACGGCAGCCTCGTGGTGCTCGACGCCACCGGGAAGACCACGCTCTGGACCAGCGGGAGCGGCGGGCACACCGGCGGCTACCTCAAGGTGCGCGGCGACGGCCGGATCACCATGTACGACGGCGCCAACGCCGAACTCTGGTCGGCCGGAACCGCGGACGCCCCGCCCGCGGACATCACCACCGCCTTCACCTACACCGCCCGCGGGCAGGTCGACTCGGTCAGGGACACGGTGGGCAACACCTGGTCCTACACCTACGACCTGCAGGGCCGGGCGGTGGCCCAGACCGACCCCGACAGCGGCAGCTCCAGCAGCACCTACGACCCGCTCGGCCACGTGCTGACCGTCAAGGACGGCCGCGGCCAGGTGCTCTCGTACAGCTACGACCAACTCGGGCGCAAGACCGGGGAGTACACCGGTGACACGCCGGGCGACCCGGCGAAGCTGCTCGCCGAGTGGAGCTACGACTCCCTGGGCAAGGGCATGCCGGCCGCGTCGACCCGCTACGTGGGCGGCAAGGGCGGCAGCGCGTACGTCAAGAAGGTCAACGGCTACAACGCGGCCGGCCAGCCCACGGGGTCCACCACGGTGATTCCCGCCACCGAGGGCAAGCTCGCCGGTACGTACACCACGGGCGCGTCCTACACCGAGACGGTCAGCCTGCTGGCGTCGACCACCTTCGGCGCCGAGGGCGGCCTGCCCGCGGAGACCGTCGGCTACGGCTACAACCTGCAGGGCAAGCTGGTGGCGATGGGCGCGGCCAGCCGGCCGTACGTCGCGACCGTCGCGTACAGCCCGCAGGGCCAGGTCCTGCAGACCACCATCGGTACGCCGTCCAAGCAGCTGCGGACCGCGCAGACCTGGGACCAGGCCACCGGCCGACTGGCCACCAACCGGGTCACGCTGCAGAACAACACGGCCAACCCGATCTCGGCGACCACCTACGGCTACAACGCGGCGGGCAGCGTCACCGCCGTCTCCGACGTCCAGTCCAGCGGCGGCACCGACCGGGTGACCGACACCCAGTGCTTCGGCTACGACGCGCAGAACCGGCTGACCACCGCCTGGACGGACACCAAGGGCCTGACCGCGGCCACCGTCGGGCAGCTCGCCAAGTGCACCACCGCGGCGCCGTCGCCGGGCACCATCGGCGGGCCGGCCCCGTACTGGCTGGACTGGCAGTTCAACCAGCTCGGCGACCGGGTCCAGGAGGTCGACCACGATGTGAAGGGGACGGCCGCCAAGGACGTCACCCAGACCATCGGCTACCCGGGCGGCGGCACGACCCCGTCGAAGAAGCCGAACGCGGCCAACTCCGTCACCACGGCGGGCCCGTCCGGTTCCACCACCGTCGTCCCCGACTACGACGCGGCGGGCAACACCAAGACCCGCACCGGCCCGGGAACCGCCCAGGGCTACGAGTACAACGAGGAGGGCCGCACCAGGACGGTCACCACCAACGGCAAGGAGGCGAGCTACCTCTACGACGCCGACGGTGGCCTGCTGATCCAGCGCAACCCCGGCGCCAACCAGCTCTACCTCTTCGGCGGCGCGGAGCAGCTCAGCCTCGACACCGCCAAGAAGACCGTCACCGGCCTGCGGTACTACCGCAGCCCGGACGGCACGGTGATCGTCCGCTCCTCCGGCGGCACCGTCAGCTACCAGCCGACCACCCCGCACGGCACCGCGCAGCTCCAGGTGGACGGTGCCACGCTGGCCGTCACCCGGCGGGCGTACGACCCGTACGGCAACCCGCGCGGCGCCGTGCCGACGGCCTGGGCCGACAGCCGGGGCTTCCTCGGCAAGCCCTCCGACGTCACCAGCGGGCTCGCCCTGCTCGGCGTGCGCATGTACGACCCGGCGGTCGGACGGTTCCTCACCGTCGACCCCGTCTTCGAGTCCACCGATCCCAACCAGATGGGCGGCTACGGCTACGCGGCCGGCAACCCCACCTCCGGGAGCGACCCCAACGGCCTGTGGTGGAGCTGGGGTGACGTCGGGAGCTTCTTCACCGGCGTCGGCGACTCGGTGGTCGGCGACCCGTACCAGTGGAGCGTCAACACCTTCTCCGACTGCTGGAACTCGTTCGCCGACATCGCCAACGGCGACAACCAGGTGTTCAACGACATGTTCGGGTACTCCAACGAGTCCCCGTTCCGGCTCGGGCACACCGGGTACGTCGACGACACGCCGCTGGCCGACCTGTTCGACGTGGACACCAGCTCCACGTCGTACTTCGCGGGCCAGGTGACCGGCGTCGTCGGCTCGTTCGCGATCGACGGCTACGGAGCCGTCAAGGCGATCAGTGGTGGCGTCAAGGCCGTCAAGGCGGTCAAGGCCGCGGTGTCCGACGGCGAGGACGTCGTCAGCGCGGTCAAGAAGCTGCTCTCCGACGACCTCCCCACCACCACCAAGGCGGACCCGGCACCGACCACGCCGAAGACGGAGAAGCCGAGCAGCCCGAAGTCCGGCACCGGCAAGGGCGGCGACGACCCGGGCGCCCCCGCGTCCGACACACCGGCGGCCGGCAAGGACGCCGGGCGTCCCAGCGGCGGCGGTGCGCCCGACACCGGTGGCGGCGGGTCCACGCCGAAGGGACCGAAGCCCGGAAAGGCGGAGGACACCCTGGCGGGGGCAAACCCCGGCGGTTACACCGACAACTGCGGTGCCTGCGCCCAGGCCGGCGACAGCCGGCTCGCCGGCACCCACAGCGGTGCCACGGCGTGGGACAGCGGGATCCTCGCCCCGGAGGAACTGGAGTACAAGTTCGACTCCCTGTTCCACCTGACCGAGGGCACCGACGACATCGCGCACCAGCTGTCCGTGCTCGGCTACGGAACCCGTGGCATCGTGTTCGGCTGGACCGACGGCGTCGACGTCGGCCACTACTTCAACGTGGTGAACGACGCCGGTGTGATCAAGTTCCTCGACTACCAGTCCGAGACGCACGCCGTGACCTCGGAGTGGCAGAATCTCGAACTGATGATCACATGGTGGTAGACCGGGAAAGGACACGGACGGTGAGCATGGACCAGGAGTCGGCACGGCTGGCGGCGGACGCGTACTGCCGTGAGAGGGTCCGCAACTGGGACGAGCGTGCGTACCGGCTGAGGATCGACGAGACGATCGCCGTCGAGGGCGCGTACGTCTTCGGCTACCTGCCGACGGTCCCGGACGCGCGCGGGCGACTGCGCGTCGGCGGGAACCTCCATGGCCGTCGCCGGCCGGGTCGCCGACCAGCACGGCGTCCTCGGTGCGGTCGCCGGTGAGGTGGACGTACTCGCTGGCCGCCCGGAACGCGTACTC
>NZ_JBEZIR010000134.1:0-23454 GCF_040651175.1 Kitasatospora sp. NPDC048540 | reverse complement strand
CGTCGCCCCGCGCCCGGCGGCCGCCCCCCGGGGGCCTCAGCCCCCCCGGGGCGGGCGCCGCCGTGGACCGGTCCGCCGTACCGCCCGTCAGAGGCGGTGCCGCTCCAGCAGCAGCCCGGCGCGGTCCAGCTCGCCGAACGGCAGCGCCGGGCGGGCCGGCGCGGTGGTCCGGGCGTCCGGACCCGCGACGCCCGCCCAGCGCAGCAGCGCGGCGGTGGCGGCCGCGGACTGGTCGGCGCTCAGCGCGGCGATCTTCGCGCCGTGGTTGGCGCCCGGCGCGGTGTAGACGTACGAGTCCTCGCTTCCCCGGCCGAGGGTGAACCGCTCGGCGCCCCACGGGTCGTTCTGGCCGTAGACGAACAGGATCCGCTCGGCGGAGTGCCGCACCCAGCCGTCGATGTCCCGCATGGCCGACGGGTCGAACCGCATCGGGATCGACCTCGGCACGTAGGTGCGGGGCGCGTACAGCTCCTTGGTGCTGTAGTGCAGCAGGCCTTTGAGGTGCGAGACGTCGAAGTTCGGGGAGCCCAGCTGGGTGCCCGCCTGGTAGTAGTACGGCGTGTAGGCGGCCAGCGACTGGTCACTGTTGGAGTCGATCCCCGAGTGGGTGTCCAGCCAGCCGTACAGCTGGTCGTCGGTGGCGGTCACGGGCGGGACCGCGGCGCAGTCCGCCTCGGTGCTGTACTGCCAGAACCCCCAGACCACGTCCAGCACGCCCAGCTCGTACCCCCGGTCGGCGCTGCCGACGGTGGTGAAGGTGTTGCCCGCGGCGGCGTTGTCCGCGGCGTAGCGGGGCTCCAGCGTGGCGCGGCGGACCAGCAGTTCGCGCTGGGCGGCGTCGAGTGCGGAGCGGCACTGCGCGGTGCCGACGTGGTCGAAGAAGCGGCTGTACGCGGAGTCCTCGCGGTCGTCCACGTCGTTCGGGGCGACGTACGCCACGGTGCCCGCCACGTCGTCCGGGTAGAACCGGCGGTGGTAGACCGAGGACATGCCGCCCTTGCTGGCACCGGTGGAGATCCACTTCTGGCCGTACAGCGGCTTCAGCGCCGTGATGATGGCGTGCGTGTCGGCGGCCGCCTGCTCGATACCGGCCTTCGACCAGTCGGCGGGCTCGGGGCGGGACGGCGTGAAGTAGCGGTACTCGATGGAGACCTGGTTGCCGTCCACCAGCCGGGTGGGCTCGGTGCGCGAAGGCGTGGTCCCGAGCGTGTACCCGTTGGTGTAGAGCACGGTCGGGCGGTCCTCGCCCCGGTGCAGCACGCTCAGCCGCTGCTGGAAGGTGCCCAGCCAGGGCCGCCGGTGGTCCACCGGCTGGGTGTAGGTGAGCAGGAAGTACCGGTAGCCGGGGGCGGGCTTCTCCTCGGTGACGGTCATCCCGGGGATCGCCGCCAGGCGGTCGCGGATGTCGCCGTCCGCCGGCGCCTGGGCCAGCGCGGGTACGGCGAGCCCGAGAGCCAGCAGCGGTATCAGGAGGGCGGCGGTGATCAGTCTTCTGAGCGTGGTGCGCATCGACTCTCCGTAACGTGAACGGCGATGGACGGTGGTGGGGATCGGACCGGAGGCCGGCCGGGACCGCCCCAAAGCTGTCGCGGACATGACCAACTGTCAAGGGTGCACCCAGCCGCGCGGGCCGCCACGCCACCCGAAGACCCGCGGGGACCACCCCTCTCCCCTTACCGTGGCACGTATGAGTGATCGTCAGACTGCCGGGACGCGCTTCGGCCGGGCCGACTACCTCGGCGCCGCGGGCGCCTTCGCCGTCTGCATGGCCGGGACGACGCTCCCCACCCCGCTGTACGGCCTCTACCAGGAGGAACTCGGCTTCTCCGAACTCACCGTCACACTGGTCTTCGCCGTCTACGCCTTCGGGGTGATCGGCGTCCTGCTGCTGGCCGGGAACGCCTCCGACGCCGTCGGCCGCCGCCCGGTCCTGCTCGCCGGACTCGGCTTCGCCGCACTCAGCGCCCTGTGCTTCCTGCTGGAGGGCGGACTGCCGCTGCTCTACCTCGGACGGCTGATGTCCGGCCTGTCCGCCGGCCTGTTCACCGGCGCCGCCACCGCGTACGTGATGGAGCTGGCACCGCCGGGACGCACGGCCAGGGCCGCCTTCGCCGCCCGACCCCGGCGGCCGAGCCTGGCCCCGTGGTCGGCGCGATCGTCTTCTCCGCGTTCCTGTTCTCCACCTTCGGCCAGCTGCTGGCCGGCCGGCTCGGAGTCACCAAGGCGCTGCCGGCCGGCTGTCTGACCCTCATCGCCGGACTCGCACTGCTGGCCCTCTCACTGGCCACCGAGACCCCCGCCCCGCTGCTGCTCAGCGCCCTGGTCGGCGGCTTCGGCCAGGGGCCGGCGTTCCGCGGGTCGGTCGCCGCCGTCGCCGGCGCCGCACCCGTCGACCAGCGCGCCGGCGCGATCTCCACCCTCTTCGTGGTCGCCTACACCAGCATCTCGATCCCCGTCATCGGCGTCGGCCTGCTCACCGAACCGCTCGGCCTCGCCGACGCGGGCCTGGTCTTCATCGCCGTCATGGCCGTGCTCGCCGCGTCCGCCGCCGTCTACCTGCTGCGCAGCCCGGCCGGCACGGGCGCCGGCACCAACGCCGGCGCCGACGCCGCTCGCCGGTGAACGGGCGGCGCCACCCCGCTCCTGCTGCGACGGCCCTCGCCGGGGGCGCGGCGCGTCGGCGGTGGCGGCAGCCGGTAGCCTCCCGGCCATGACCGACGACGTTGCTCTCTGGGACCGGCTCGCGGCCCTGCTGCCGGAGGCCGAGGCCCGGCAGGTGCGGGACTGCTGGAACATCGGGGAACAGGAGGCGGGGCTCGGCCTGCTGGTCTCCGGGATCCTGACCCATAGCAGCGGCACCGGTGACCTGCGTTCGTGAGGGCGGTGGGCCGTGACGCCGACACGGGGAGGTCACTCGGTCTTGTCAGCGGGCGGGTGAGATGACGGCGGTGCGGTCGAACGGGCCACCATGTGAGGCGGCGTACGTGGCGGCGTCGTTGACGGCATCGAGGCCGAACGGCCGGACCCTTCGGGGGCGAGGTCCAAGGTGCCCGAGGCGAGGAGCCGGATGATGCCGGCGTTCGCCGTACGCGGGGGATCCCGGTTGGTCGTCGGCGCATGGCACCGCGCTCGTGTGGGCGGGAGCCGCGGCGCCCGCCGTGCCGGACGACGGAGTGCTGCGGCGTTCCTGGAGGGCCGACGGCCTGTGACACATCGCAGGATGCGGCCGGGGAGTCGAACGATCACGGTGGAGGTCGGTGTCGCCGGGTGACAGGGGGCGTATCCAGACGGCGGTCGCCGGCCGCTACTTGAACCGCGCCTTCGACGATGAGTTGACGCGGCAAGGGCCGGGCCGGCCGATCGCCGACCGGGTCGCAGGCTAGAAGAGGCCCGCGCGCCTGTGCTGTGGGAGGCCGTCGAGGAGTTCGCGCAGCCACGGCTTGCGGGCGGCCGGCAGCCGGACGAGGGTGTGCCGGAACACTTCCGGGTCGGCCCGGAACAGGCGACCGGGGAGCAGCGGGAGCGTGTCGAAGTCGTCACGGAGGACGCCGCCAGGGAGGTTGCCCGACGCGGGAACGGGCAAGTCCGGCTCGGGGGAGACCATCCACAGCCACACCCCGAACGGCAGTGGCACCGGGTACGCCGTCGGGTCGGCCGGGGCCCAGGTCTCCCCCGTCTGCGGATGGGTCGGCACGAGGAGGATGTCGGTACCCCTGTGGGGAGAAGGCTGTCCCGGGCCGGCCAGGGCGGCGCGCCGCGCCGGCGGCCCCGCGGGCAGCAGGGTGTCGAGCGCGCGTCGGAACACCTCTCCGACGAGCCGTCCGGGACGATCACCGGTCGGCCCTCCGAGGCCACCAGCAGGTGGGCGAGCGCCCTGCCGGCCGCCGCCTCCCACTGCGGGCTCCACGACCACCAGTAGTTCGACCAGTGCCCCGCCCCCGCTCGCGACCCCCATGCGGCGATGGGCTCGAAGGGGGGTGTGCCCTTCCCTTTCGCCATCAGGTCCGTCCAGGAGAGCGGTGCGGCGTCGGCGCCATCGACAGGGACGCGGCGCACGGCGTTCGGGGCGAGCCACATCGCCTGCCAGAGCGAGCAGTCGTCGATCCGGCTCGCCACGGGCAGGGCACACTCCGCGCAGGCCACGTTGGGGCCGTCGGCCCCGTCAAGGCCGCAGCAGTAGCCGCCTCCGCGATTCTCCGGGATCAGCACGGTTCGGCGGCCGTCGCCGGGGGCGATGACGATCGCGCCCGGCGCGCCGTCGGACAGGGCATGGACCGGCGCGTAGACACCGCGGGCGGCCGCCTCGTCCGGATGGATCTCCTCCCACGTGCGCCACGGCGGTCCCCAGGGCTCCGGGTCCGTGGCGAAGGTGCCCGACTCCATGAGCACCGGGAGCTGAATCCCGTTCCCGTACTTCTGATGCGCGTGGACCGGCAGGGCGACTTGGGACAGCGGAGTGGTCAGCTCAGCGCCGCACCCCGCGCACACGAAAACGAACAAATGTCCTCCGTCGTGGGAAACGGGGGCATCATCGCAAGTCCGCTGCAGCCAGCCAATCGGTTTCCAGGACGGCCCCAGGCGCGGCCGCCCGTCACTCGGCGTGTGCAGCTCACGGAAGTTGAGCCAGCATCCGCTGTCGCTACCTGCTGCACGACTTCGCCGCCTGGCATTCTGCAACAGATGATCTTGACCGACTGCCGAACGATCCTGACGACACGGGACGTCGCCCACCTTCGCACTGTGCGTCCTTGCCATCCGGGGCTCCTGGGCGGGGGTGGGCCCTGCGCACGACCGGCGCGGAGTGCGCCCTGCTCGTAGTGGCGCTGTCGGTGCGTCATGCCACCATCCCGATTGTGGTTGCTCACCTGAACGATGTGGAGTGGTCCGGGCTGTTCCACGCCGGGGGACCCGCCTGCGACACACCGCGTCACCTCGCGGCGCTCCGCGGCAATGACGCGAGGGCTTTCGCCGTTGGGTACTCGCACCTGTGGTCGACGACGCTTCGTCGCGAGGGCAGGGCCTGGCCTGCGACGGCGCCGACCGCGCTGATCGTCGTCGAGCTCCTGGACGATCCGTTGCTGGGACCCGACGATCCTTCGCTGCGGGACGCGATGCTCGTCCACCTGTACGCGGTCGGCATCGCTGCCGACCTCGGCGACCATGCCGCGGAGCTCCGCGCGCGGGTCGGGGAGCGTACGCCGGAGCTGCGGTCCTGGACCGATGAGTATCTGTCGGCCGACGTCAACGGCCGGTCCCGGATGTGGCAGGACGGCACGGGCCTCGGCGAACTTGTGCTCGATCAGGCGGCGCTGGCCTGCTTCGACCTGGTGCCCACGCTCTTGCGGCGGACGTTGCCGTACCTCGCCTCGAAACGGGCCAGGCGCAGGACGTGTGCGGCCGCGGCCATCGGGTCACTGGCCGGCCATCCGTCGGCAATGACGCAGCATTCGGCGCTGTTGGAGCAGTTGATGTCGGTGGCCCGGGCCGCGGAAACCCCGTACGACCTCGGGACGATCCTGGTGGCCATCGGCCACCTCGGCGGCGACACGCGCCCCTGGCTCACCGACCCGCACGAGGGCGTTCGCGGCTGTGCCGCTCTGGCGCCCGACCTTGGAGGCGACGACACGGCGGACCGCGTGCTGCTGGAGCTGGCGCGATCTCCTCGCGCGTTCGGCGAGTCCTTCGGCGACATGGCTCCACCCCTGCAGTTTCAGTTCGAGCCGTATCAGGACCTGCTCGCGCCCGGACCACTCCGGCGGGTCGGCGGCGCCGGGAGGACTGCTCCGGGTGGCCCGTCCTGACACGCGGATCGGCGGCACGTCCGCAGCACCGGTTCATCAGCGGGCTGTGAGGGTGGGTCTCCGGGCGTCTGGACGGCCACCGCTGGACGGCGAGAAGCTGCTCGCCGGACGGCCTGCAGCGAGAAGGTTTCAGCCCTCGTCGAAGCCGCGGAAGGTCCCTGATGCATCAGCAGCGTCGGCGAAATCCGCGAAGTCCATGTTGGCGATGCTGAGGTTGGCCGAGACGTCAGGAAACCACCGAGCGGGAACCCTGAAGGTCCGGCCGGGCTCGTCCGAGAGGTCCACGGCCAGGAGCGGGTGACCCGGCTCGTTCATCGTGGCTGCGTCCGCCAGAAACAGGTGGACGATCTGCTCGTCCTCGTCCGCAGCAGCCTCTTCGGCCATCAAGGCCTGGACATCCACGCCGGCAAAGCGCGGCTCGCTGACACACGTGGCGTGGGGGTACTCGTCGGCCCCGTCGAGTGCGGCCCGAAGCGCGTCCCAGGATCCCTCGTCACCGAAGTCGGTACGCAGGACCAGCGAGGTCAGATCATCGGGCTGAGGCAGCGGCATCTCGTGATCCTCTCACCTGACACTGACATCGGCCGTCACCGGACAGGCGCCACCGCACCACCGGAACTCATCAAGCAACCGGCGATCCCGAACGCCAGGCGGCGACCGGCGACCGGCGGCTACCCGCCGGCCGCGCGGAGCTGTTCGCGGCCGATCAGGGCGACCGCGCGGCCGTCCAGGAGGACCACCGCCGCGTCGTGTTCCGTGCCGAGCGCCAGGGCGGCCTCCGAGAGCGGCGTGCCGATGCCGACGGTCGGCAGTGGTGCTCCGAGCAGGTCGGTCAAGGGGTCCTCGGGGTGGGCCAGGCCTGCCGCGAGTGCCGATTCGACGGCGGCCGCCGCGATCGAGCCGACCACCTCGGTGCCACCGATCCCCAACTGCCGTCCCTCGCGGGCCGCGACCACCGGCGCCACGCCGCCCGGTACGCCGCGCAGCACCTCCAGGGCGGCCGCGAGGTCGGCACCGGCGGGCACCGCGGGCAGCGGACCGGGCGGACCGGGCGGTACGGATCCGCCCTCCAGGGCGGCCCGTACGGTCGGCTCGGTGTCCTCGGGGGTGCGCGGCTCCTCCAGGAAGCCCCACTGCCGCAGCCAGTCGTCGCTGTACAGCTTGGAGAGGTACGAGCGGCCGGAGTCCGGGAGCAGGACCACCACCAGGTCGTCCGGTCCGAGACCGCGCGCCACCCGCAGTGCGGCGGCGACGGCAGTGCCCGAGGACGGCCCGGCGAGCAGCCCCTCCTCGCGGGCCAGCCGGCGGGCGGTCAGCAGGGACTCGCGGTCCGGGATGCGTTCGAAGCGGTCCACCACGTCCCGGTGGAAGGACTGCGGCCAGAGGTCCTCGGTGGTCTCCGGGTGGACGAAGTGGCCGATGCTCTCGACGAAGTACGGGCTGCCGTCGCCGCCCGAGTAGACCGACGCCTCGGGGTCGGCGCCGACCACCGTGACCGCTCCCCCGGAGACCTGCTTGAGGTACGAGCCGGTGCCGCTGATGGTGCCGCCGGTGCCGACCCCCGCCACGAAGTGCGTCACCCGGCCGCCGGTCTGCGCCCAGATCTCCGGGCCGGTGGTGCGGACGTGCGCCTGCGGGTTGGCCGGATTGTCGTACTGGTTGGCCAGCCAGGCGCCCGGGATCTCCGCCGCCAGCCGCCGGACCACGTTGAACAGGTGCTCGGGGTGCTGGCGCGGCAGGGCGGCCGGGGCCACCACGACCTCGGCGCCGTACGCCCGCAGGATGTCCGCCTTCTCCGGGGAGGAACGGTCCGACACCCCGACGATCACCCGGTAGCCACGGCGGCGGCCGACGACGGCCAGCCCGATCCCGGTGTTCCCCGAGGTCGCCTCGATGATGGTGCCGCCGGGGCGCAGCTCGCCGTCGCGCTCGGCCGCGAGCACCATCGACAGCGCCGCGCGGTCCTTGACGCTGCCGCCCACCCCGAGGAACTCCGCCTTGGCGTAGATCGGCGCGGCGATCCCCTCGCCGAGCCGGGAGAGCCGGAACATCGGGGTGTCCCCGATCGCGTCGGCCACCGATGCGTGGACCGCGGCCGCCAACTCGCGCGCGGCGCCCGCTGGTTCGTGGTCCACGGCTGCCGATTCGTCGACCGCCATGGCGGCCCCCTTCCGAACGGGTGGCGGATGTCGGCGAGTTCGGGGACCGCCCCCGCCCGCGCCGGGCCTTCCGGCCCGCTGCGCCGCCTCCGTGCAGCCTCCACCAGGCCGGCGGCCCGGCGCAAGTGGCCGATCTTCGGGTCGACCGTACGCAGAGCGCGGTGCGCCGGTGGACCGACGGTCCACCGGCGCACTACTGCTGACCGGGCGTCGAGCCCCGGCCCGGCCGCGGCCGGGCGGACGGGGTCAGGACAGCTGGCCGCCGTAGTCCGGCAGCTTGAAGGTCCGCTCGGCGTGGCCGCCCACCAGGTCGGTGGTGTTGTTGCCGATGTTGGCCACGATGGTGTAGCCGCTCTGCTCGATCTCGGCGCGCTTGGCGGTCTTGAAGGCCGACGTCTCCTGGAACAGGTCGAGGAACGAGCGGCCGTAGAGGCCGTCCACCGGGTAGCCGACCGAGGTCAGGTTGTACCGGGTGATGCAGTCGATGAACCCCGGGCGGGCGGTGACGAAGAAGACCTTCGTGCCACGGGCGTTGGCGGACTTGACCACGTTCAGTACGGCCTGGACCGCGGGGGTCGGCAGGCCGAAGTTGTAGTCGGTCTCCAGCGAGGTGTTGTCGATGTCCAGCACGATCGCCGGGTGCTCGCCCGCCTTGGCCGGCACTCTCGTCCGCAGGTAGGAGTCGGCCTGGTCGGCGACCGCCTGGACGTCCTTGAGCCAGGTCGCGTACGGCACGTTGGGCTTGCCGAGCGCGGGCGCGGCGGCCACGGCGGGCGCGACGGCCGGAACGGCCTCGGGGGCCTTCGCGGGCTGCGCGGCGCCGGCCGGGGTGGCGGCGGCGAGGGCGACCGCCGTGCCGATGACGGCCACCGTGCCGAGGGCCCGGGTGCGGCGAAGTGGTGCGGTCATGTGCATGCTCCTTCAAGTTGGGGACCGGAGCAGCATGGGGCATCAGGGTTACCCACGGGTAGCCATCGGACCAAGATTTCTTCCCGCCGCCCGCGCGACTCGGCCACACTCCGCCACACTCCCGGCCGGACCGCGGCCGGACCCGCTCGGTCGGGTGAACTCCCCATCCCCGTCGGCGTGTCCGGCGCCGACCGGGCGCGGGCCACGGTGAGGCTCGGTCACAGTCCCGCCACCGCAGCGCGCCGGAAGGGGACCCGCCCGATCCGTACAGGAGCCGCCGATGTCCGCCGAGGAGAACAAGCGCCTGGTCCGCCGCTTCTACCGGGAGATCGACGAGGGCAACCTCGACGCGATGGACGAGTTGGTCGCCGAGGACTACGTCGACCACTCCCCTCCCCCGTTCCCGCTGCCGCTGCCGCCCGGCCGCGAGGGCCTCAAAGCGGCCTTCCGGCTGTTCCGCGGGGCCACCCCGGGCACGCACCGGATCGAGGACCAGATCGCCGAAGGCGACAAGGTGGTAACCCGCCTGACGGCCCGTGGCGAGCAGACGGGCGACCTGCCGGGCATCCCGGCCGGGAACAGCCCCCGGCCGCTGGAGATGACGGCCACGGTCATCCACCGGATCGAGAACGGCCGGCTCGCGGAGAAGTGGTCCGACAAGGACCTGCTGCGCTTCCTCCAGCAACTCCAGGTCCTCCCACCCCTGGACGACCCCCCGGACTGACCGGCTGCCCGGCCGCGGGCGCTCAGCTGTAGCCGCGTCGCGGCCGGGCCGGACCGGCGCACGGGAGTGTGCGCGTCTCGCCGCTCCCCGCCGGATCGAGCACCCGCCGGTCTGGTCCCTCCCGCGACGTGCAGCTGCTGCACGCGCGGCGTCGGACGGCTCACCGTCCGAGGATCCGCCGGAGCCAGCGGGTGCGGGCGTCGAGGGCGTCCCGGCTGACGGCCGCCTGCGGGGCGAAGGTGTCGAAGCCGTGGAAGGCGCCCGGCCAGACGTGCAGTTCGGCCTCGCCACCCGCCCGCCAGATCGCGTCGGCGTACGCCACGGTCTCGTCCCGGAAGGTCTCGGCCGACCCGGCCTCCAGGTACGCCGGGGGCAGCCCGCCCAACTCGGTGGCACGGGCGGGCGCCGCGTACGGCGGCAGGTCGGCCGCGCCGTGACGGTCCCCCAGCACGGCCTGCCACGCGGTCGCGTTGGAGGTGCGGTCCCAGGTGTCGTGGCCGGCCATCTGGTGGCCGGAGACGGTGTCGTTGCGGTCGTCGAGCATCGGGCTCAGCAGCAGTTGGCCGGCCGGGACCGGCCCGCCGCGGTCGCGGGTCAGCAGGGCGAGCGCTGCGGCGAGTCCGCCGCCGGCGCTCTTGCCCGCGACCACGATCCGTTCCGCGTCCAGGCCCAGGGCGGACGCCTGCTCCGCCACCCGCACCAGCCCGGCGTAGCAGTCCTCCACCGCACCCGGGTACCGGGTCCCCGGCGCCAGCCGGTACTCGACCGACACCACCGCCAGCCCGAGCGGCAGGGCCAGGTCGCGGAGCAGCCGAGGGAGCACGGACCGGGCGTTGCCCATCACCATGCCGCCGCCGTGCAGGTAGTACAGCAGCGGCAGCGGCCCGCCCTGCCCGGCTGGCCGCGCACCGACCAGCCCGACCTGCCCGCCGTCCCCGTTCCCGGGCGCGCTCAGCTCCGTGACCTCGAACCGCCCGCCGTCCGCCAGCTCGTCGAGCGTGGGCCTCGGCCGCGCCGCGGCGTCGCGCCGCTGAAGCTCCGCCAGACCCTGCGGGGTGACCGGCTCCCGTGCCCGCCCACCGAGGGCCGCCAACACGGCGCCCAACTCCGGGTCTAGGTGCGGCGCGGACCACGCCCCCTGCCCGCCCTCAGAACTCATCACGACCCCCTCCGCCCCACATCACCTGACGGTATCGCGGCCCGCCGACCCGGGGGGTCATCCCCGCAGGCGGCCCGCCCGGACCTGCCACACCAGCGCGGCGAGGAGTGCGGCAAGTCCGGCGGCCCAATCGGCGACGCCGGCCGCCGCCGACTCGTTCACGTGCCCTCCGTTGCCCTCCGGCGCGGGCAGGCCCGCGGTGGCCACGGGCGGCAGGATCAGCAGGGCCACCCCGGCGACGGCCAGCGCCGCGCGGCCCGCGCCCTCCCACCGCCGGGCCCGTTCCGCGGCAGCGGCGGCCGCCGCTACCACCAGGGCGCCGACGACGGCCGGCAGCACCGTGTACGTCAGCCACTCCGACATCAACGGACCCCAGTACCAGTCGGGCTCGGGCCTCGGCAGGTCGAAGTAGTACCCGGTCGCCGGCTGTGGCGGGCCGGTGAAGTCCCGGACCGTACCCGGCGCGAGGCCGCCCAGCAGTCCGCCGGTGAACGCCACGCCCGCGACCCGTCCCCGCCCGGTCCCGCCGTGGCGGGCGGCCCGGGCGAGCCGGAGGCCGAGCGCCGCGCACCCGCCCGCCAGGAGCCCGAACAGCAGGCCCTTGGCGGCGCCGTAGCCGAGCGGTGTCCAGGCGTTCCAGGGGTAGTCGGCCGTCCGTGCGGCACGTACGGCCCCCGCCAGGCACCAGGCGGCCGTGCCCGCCGCCATACCCCAGGGGGCGGTCACCGCCCACCAACCGCGGGCCGCCGCCCGTCTCCCCGTTGCCTCCGACACCCGCGCCCCTCGGACCGTGCTGTCCGGCCTGCCGCCGTACCCGTCGGAGGGCGGGACGCGCCGCCCGCCCGCCGCGGCCGACGTCCCCGGCCCCGAGGCCCCCGGCCGACCGGGCGGCGCGGCCGCCGGTGGACGGACCTGGGGTGGTCGCGACCTGCTCCAAGTGGAGCCCAGGAGTGGTGGCCGTCCCGCCCCGGCCACAGGCTGACCCCGGGCCTGTCGTCGGACCCGAGCCACCCCGGCGGCGGGTCGGCGACAGGCCCGGCAGCGCGCGCACGGACCGTGCGGCGGCACGCGGAGCCGGGCGGCGGCGTCGCGGCCGGGCGGCCAGGAACAGGAGAGACAGGACCACATGGCGGAACAGAGCATCGGCCCGGGTGGCCCGCCGGCCGTTCGCCGGATCGGCGGGATCGGCGGGATCCGCGGGTTCGTACGGAGGCGGGCGCAGCACCGGTACGCACGGCGGCGCTCCCGGCGCGCGTCCAACGGGGTGGTGCTCGTCACGGCGGGTCTGACCTTCCTGGGGGTGATCGGCCCGACATCCAGCAGTGCCGTGTCAGCACCCGGCCGTGAGCACCCGTCAGGGGCTCCGGCGCGGTTCGTGCCCGGGCCCTGCCCGGAGACGCCGGAGCCGGTACCCGGGCGGTGCGGGTTCCTGGAGGTGCCCGAGAACCGCGAGCGGCCCGGTGGGCGGACCATCCGGCTGGCCGTCGCGACCGTCCCGGCCGTGTCATCGACCCCGGCCGGGGATCCGGTGGTGTTCATGGAAGGGGGGCCCGGCGGCGACGCCTTCGGGGCCATCCCCTTCCTGATCGCTTCCGGTGTGAACCGGGATCGCGAGCTGATCGTCATGGCCCAGCGCGGCACGCTGCACTCGGAGCCGCACCTCGCCTGCCCGGAGATCGACCGGTTCAACGCGTACGCCGTGGGGCTGCCGTACGACGCACCGTCGACCGGGCGGCTGCTGGTGGGCGCGGCGAAGGAGTGCCGGGACCGTCTGACGGCCGACGGCATCGAGCTGAGTGCCTACAACACCACCGAGAACGCCGCTGACTTCGCCGATCTGCGCCGGGCGCTGGGCATCGAGTGGTGGAACGTCTACGGGTACTCGTACGGCACCGACCTGGCCCTGACCTACCTGCGCCGGCACCCCCGGGGGATCCGCTCGGTGGCGATCGACTCGGTCGCGCCTCCGCAGATCGTGAGCCTGCCGTGGACCTGGGACAGCGCCCAGGAGGGGATCAACGCGATCTTCGCGGCGTGCGAGGCCCAGCCGGGCTGCGGGAGCCGCTACCCGGACCTGCCGCGCACGCTGACCGAGCAGGTCCGGCGGCTGGAGGCGAACCCCCTGACGCTGACGGTGCAGCCGCCGGGCGGAGGGAACCCGGTGAAGGTCGTCCTCGACGGGGGCTCGCTGGTGAACCTGCTGGTCGCCGACGGCGGCGCGATGCCGGCCGTCGACGTCCCCGCCGCGCTCGACGAACTCGCCCACGGGAACCCGGAGCGCTTCGCCCGGGCCCAGGCCGCCGGGGCGACGCCCGTCATCGGCGAGTTCGCGCACGGCCTGACCCAGTCGGTGGCGTGCGGCGAGTGGGCGCCGGGCTTCTCGGAGGCCGACCTGCTGGAGGCGGGACGCCGGGCGTTCCCCGGCTGGTCGGACACGGTCCTGGCCCACGCCCCGCAGCTGCCCTTCGAGTACGACGTGTGCCGTGTCTGGAACGTCCCCGACCGCACCGGGATCCAGCGGGTCGCCACCTACAGCGACGTCCCGACGCTGATCGTCTCCGGCACCTTCGACGCGAAGACCGGGGCGAGCTGGGGCGAGTACACCGCCCGGACGCTGTCCCGCTCGACCGCCGTACGGATTCCCGGGATCGGCCACTTCGTGGTCCCCCAGTCGCCGTGCGCGCAGAGCGTCCTGGCCTCCTTCCTCGCGCATCCGACCGCGCCCGACGACTGCTGCGTGGCCGGACTGGAACCCGCACCGTTCACCATCACCCCCGACCCGGAGAGAGCCTGATGTCCATCCGCCCGCCCCACCACCGGCGCCCTGTGCGACGGCTCCGGACCGCGCTGGCCGGGGCCACGGCCGGCGTCCTGTTCGCCGGCCTCGCCGCGCTGCCCGCCCATGCCGGGAACGGCGGCGCGGAGCCGCTCGGCACGGTCGCCCGGACGATGGGCCACGCCCGTTTCGAGCCGGGCCCCTGCCCCCGGACGGCCGACCCGATCCCCGAGCTGGACACGGCCCGCTGCGGCACGCTCACCGTGCCCGAGAACCGTGCCCGGCACGACGGACGGAAGATCACACTCGGCGTCGCGATCATCCCGGCGGCCACCAGAAGGCCGGCGCCCGACCCGATCGTGTGGCTCGCCGGCGGCCCCGGCGACGACGCGGTGTCCGAGATCCCGCTGGCGGTCAACGGCGGTCTGAACCACGACCGGGACGTCATCTTCATGTCCCAGCGCGGGACCTACTCGGCCGACCCGGAGCTCACCTGCCCGAACATCGACGAGTTCAACGCCCGCGCCCTCGGCCTCGTCTTCGGTGCGCCGTCCACCGGGCGCCTGCACGTCGAGGCGACCCGGGAGTGCCGCGAGCAGCTGATCGGCCGCGGGGCCGACCTCAGCGCCTACAACGGGACCGAGAGCGCCGCCGACTACGCGGACCTGCGGGTGGCGCTGGGCATCGAGCAGTGGAACGTGTTCGGCATCTCCTACGGCACCGACCTGGCGCTGCAGTACATGCGCCTGCACCCGGCGGGCATCCGGTCGGTCGGCATCGACGGCGTCCTGCCGCCCTCCCTGGCCGGTGGGGCCGTGACCTGGCGAGCGGCACGGGAGGGCTTCGACGGCATGTTCGAGGCGTGCGCGGAGCAGCCCGCCTGCAACAGCCGCTACCCGGACCTCAAGGGCACCTTCGAGCGCCTCGTCGTCGAGCTGGAGGCCCGGCCGGTCACCACCACGGTCACCGTCCCGGGCCACCCGGAGCCGGTGGAGGTCGTGCTGGACGGCGGAGTGCTGGTCACCTGGCTGACCTCCGCCAGCCACCTCGCGGCCGGAGTGCCCCGCTCCATCGACGAACTGGCCCACGGCAACCCGCAGCGGATCGCCGAGCAGTACGCGGGCGGCAAGCTCAGCCCGCAGGCCATCGGGAGAGTCGCCCACGGGCTCTCGTTCGGCGTCTTCTGCAGCGAGTGGACACCGTACGAGAGCGAGGAGGACGTGATCCGGGCCGGGCGGCGCGCTTTCCCGTCCTTCCCGCGGTCGGTGCTGGCCAATGCCCCGCAGCTCGCCTGGCTCCACGACGACTGCCGTGCCTGGGACGTCCCCCCGGCCCCGCGCTCGATCCGGGACGTGACGCGCAGCGACATCCCGACCCTCGTCCTGTCGGGCGGCTTCGACTCCCAGACCGCGCCGAGCAACGGGCCGTACGCCGCCCGCACGCTGAGCCGGTCCACCGAGGTCACCGTCCCGTACGTCGCCCATGTGGTGTTCGCCGACTCGCCGTGCGCGCAGGCGATCACCCGCTCGTTCTTCGACACTCCGACCGCGCCGGACACGGAGTGCCTCGCGTGCCTCCGGCCGCCCGAGTTCGAGATCGCACCGTGAGGCCGGCCGGCTGACCGGTCGGCCGGGCACTCGCCGCACTGTCCGTGCGGCGGGTGCCCGTCGGCGTTCCGGGGAAAACCGCTGTGGGGTGGGTGGGCCGGTCTGCGACGATCACCGGATGGGTGTCCTGGATGCCGTGGCCGGCCGGGTCGCGGGTGGCGCGGTGGTGGAGTTCCGGCCGAGTGGGTCGTCGATGGTGCCGCTGGTGCGCAGCCGGCAGCTGGTGGCGGTGGCCCCCGTCGATCCGGCGAAGGTGGAGGTCGGGGACATCGTCCTCGCCCGGGTCGCCGGGACGGTGTACCTGCACCTGGTGTCGGCGGTGGACCGGGCCCGGCAGCGCGTGCAGATCAGCAACAACCGCGGCCGGGTCAACGGCTGGACCGGTCACGACCGGGTCTTCGGCATCTGCACGGCGGTCGAGGGCGTACCCCGGGCGGGCACCGACGGCAAGCTCCGGCGCCCGGCCACGGATCCGCGCCCGGCGCAGTCGGCGGCGTCGGCGGGCCTGCCGGACGGCTGGACCATCGAGCGGGTGCGCGCCGAGTCGGGAGACGGCACCGCCACGCTGCTCCCGCCGTGGCGGCCGGCGCTGGTCGAGCGGGCCGACGGGGCGGACTACGACCGGCTGCGGCCCGAGGCGATCCTGTCCTTCCACGGGCTGTGCCTGGTGCTCGCGGACGGTGAGTGGTTCATGGGCGAGCTGGACACCGACGGTTCGCTGGTCTGCTGGAGCTCCTACGGACCCGACCTGGGCGTCGCCATCCAGGGCCTGTGAACGGGCGGCGCGGGTGGACGGGCGGGGCGGGTGAAGGGCGGCTGCCCCGTCAGGAGGCCTCGACGGCGGCCTTGATGCGGCGGCCGAACGCGTCGGCGTCCTTGCGGGCGGCGCTCAGTGCGAAGCCGACCAGCAGCTTGCCGATGCCGTGGCCCTCCAGGGTGTTGAAGATCCGTACCCGGGTCCGGGTGTCGGAGATGGACTGGAGGTCGTAGCCGCCCGCGGAGGCGGTGACGAGGTTCTTGGAGATCTCGGCCCAGCGGACCGTGGTGGGCGCCACCAGCTCGGTGATCCGGAACTCCCGGCCGGTCTTCATCCCGGCGTCCTTGACGGTGCTGGTGAACACCGTGCCGACGGCGGTGGGCCCGTCCGGCCTCTTCGTGATCGCCAGCACCCGGGGGCTGAACTCGGGGTCGTTGCGCCCGTCGGCGAGGAAGGCGAAGACCTCCGCGACCGGCCGGTCCACCTCCACCGTGGCCTCGAACTGACCCGCCATGACGCCTCCTGTGCCGTGTTGTCCGGACCCCTGCTGTGGCGTTCGCGATCATGCCAGATCCGGCGTCCGAACGCCCGTACCCACTCGACGGGGAGCTGCAGTGTCGTGTGCGCACCCGCCGGGGATCAACCGTCCAGCGCGTCCCGCACCTGGGACGCGGCGGACCGCAGCGGTGCGGACGGGAGCCGGGCCAGGCGGTCGACCACCGCCGCGACCCGGTCCCGGTCGCCGAGGGAGCGGGCCGCCCCCGACTCGACGGTCTGCTTCAGGAACTCGCCGAGCAGCCGGCACTCCCGGCCGGGGTACCGCCTCCGGTGGTGGGTGAACTCCGCGCTCCAGTACTCGTACGGCTGCCGCAGGGTGGCGGAGAGGGTGGCGGCGCCGCCGCCCGTACGGGAGGCCCCGGAGAGGGCGAGGACCTGGTCGGTCACGGCGGCGAGCAGCTTCGAGTCGCCCCACCGGCCGGGCGTGACCGTCAGACCGACCGTCATGAACCTCCGCCACGGGACCAGCTCCGCCCGCGCTCCTGCCTCCCAGCGGCCGATGCCCTGCTCCTCGAGCCTGAGGTGGGCGCCGCCGCGGGCGGCCGGGTCGCCGATCAGCCATGCTCCGTCGACGAGGACGAGGGGGCCGAGGTGGTCCGACACGGTGTGGTTGACGCTCCTCTTCGGCCGGTGCGGGGTGCGGCCGGGGTGTGGGCGGCGCACGGAGGCATCGTGCCACGGCCTCGGCCGGGCGGGATGGGCCCGGCGAGCCGCAGGTGGTGGGGTCGGGCCGCGTCGGTAGGGTGTCGAGGGTCCGCCGGTTCGCTGTGCGCCCGCGTCGGCCTGTCCCGGCGGTCGTGGTGACCGCCGGTGGCCTCACCGACCGCCCCGGCGGGTACGGCGGCGTGGTGAGCGGGAGGCGGTGAGCGAGCGGTGGCGCACCTGCGCGGCGGGCCGCCGACCTTCGGACCCCGGCGCATGCCGTGGCGGCTGCGACTGCGGCTGCTGGCGGTGGTGGCCTGGCAGCGGGGCCGCGAGGTCGAGCTGATGCGGCGGGCGATGGGGTTCGCGGCGCTCGGTTTCGTGACGCTGATCCCGCTGCTGATCGTGGTCGCGGCGGCCTCGCCGGTACACGGCAGCGGCTTCGCGGGGTGGGTGGTCGACGGGCTCGGCCTGTCGGGGCGCTCGGCGGAGGCGGTGCAGCAGCTGTTCTCCTCGCCGCGCCGGGTGCTGGGGACGGCCACCGCGCTGAGCCTCGCGGCGGGTGCGCTGTTCGGGGTCTCGTTCATGTCGAGCCTGCAGTTCGGTTACGAGCGGATCTGGGGGCTGAACGCGGCGGCCTGGCACTCGGTGTGGCGGCAGGCGGTCGGCCTGGCCGGGCTGGTCGGGTTCCTGCTGGCGGCGTCGTGGAGCGGGGTGCCGCTGGCGGGCACCGCGGCGCAGCCGACGCTGCGGCTGCTGACCACGGTCGGCGGCGGCGTGCTGTTCTTCTGGTGGATCCAGTGGCTGCTGCTGGGCGGCCGGGTGTCGGGGTGGGCGCTGCTGCCGGGGGCGTTGGCGACGGTGGGCGCGCTGGTGGGGCTGCGGGTCTTCTCGCGGCTGGTGTTCTCGCCGCTGATCGTCTCCAGCGCGCTCTCGTACGGGGCGATCGGGACGGTGCTGGTGGTGCAGTCCTGGCTGATCGGGGTGGGGTTCTCGGTGTTCGCGGGGGCGCTGGCGGGGCATGCCGCGTGGGCGGCGCGCCGGGACCGGCGGCCGCGCGCGCCGCGGTGGCCCGGGCTCAGCTGGCGGGACGGCTCCGGGGGACCTTCGGCCCGGTGACGCGGGCCGTCCGTCCCCGTCCGCTGGCGCGGGCGTTCCCGCAGCCTGGAGAGACGGCCGTCCCAGGCCTCCCCGCCCGATCCCACGCCCGACCCACGCCCGACCCCCTCGCCCGATCCCACGGCCCGATCCCCGGCCCTGCCCCCGACCTCGACCGAGGAGCCCCGGACCCATGCCCGACGAGGCCACCGCACACCGCCTGGTGGACGCGTTCTTCACGCACTGCCACCACTGCGGCGAGCCCGAGGACCCCGACTGTCACGACCGGTCGCTGTGGCGCCTGTACCTCGACCTCAGTCCGGCGACCGTCGAGCGGCTGCGGCTGTGGATCGACGGTGCGGCCGTCCACCACTCCACGCCGGGTGAGCGGGCCGCGCTGCTGCGCTGGCTGGACGCCCTCGCCGCCTGACCGCGCGGGCCCGTTGCCCCACTGCCCCGCCACCCCGGGTGGTTCTCCCCTTCCGCACCGGTTTCCCACCTTTCCGCACCCGCACGGCCCTTCCCCCGCCCGGTCCGCCCCGGCGGGCCGCGCCGACGGCCGGAGCCGCCGTCCGACCTGCGACGACACCGGCGCTACCCTTCTGCTCCAGCCGGAAACCCCGCGGCCGGACCAGTTCTCGGAGAAAGTCGCGAAGCCGTCGCGATTTTTCTGTGATCCGGCCCGCTGCCGCGGGTCTCCGATGCACGGGGCCGGACGGCCGGACGAGTGAGGGCAGCGGATGTACGTGGACGGTGAGGTCGGGACCGCGGAGGTCGTCGCCGCGCAGGCCGGCGACGAGGACGCGCTGGAGAGGCTGCTGACGGCCAGCCTGCCGCTGCTGTACAACGTGGTCGGCCGGGCGATGAACGGTCACAGCGAGGTCGACGACGTGGTCCAGGAGACCATGGTGCGGGTGGTCAGCGGACTGGGCGGGCTGCGTGACCCGGCGTCGTTCCGGTCCTGGCTGGTGGCCGTCGCCATGAACGAGGTCCGCCGTCGCTGGAGCGCCCGTCAGAGTGCGCCCGTCGCGGCACTGGAAGGCCTGGAGGGCACCCGCGAGGTCGCCGACCCGGGCTCCGACTTCGTCGGTCTGACCATCCTTCGGCTCGGCCTGTCCGGGCAGCGCAAGGAGGTCGCCGAGGCCACCCGCTGGCTGGACGAGGGCGACCGCGACCTGCTGTCGCTCTGGTGGCTGGAGACGGCGGGCGAGCTCACCCGGGAGGAGCTGGCCGCCTCGCTGGACCTGTCGCGGCAGCACACGGCGGTCCGGGTGCAGCGGATGAAGGAGCAGTTGGAGGTCGGGCGGGTGGTGGTCCGCGCGCTGTCCGCCGACCCCCGGTGCCCGGTGCTGACCGAGCTGGTCTCCCCCTGGGACGGCAGCCCCGGCGCGCTGTGGCGGAAGCGAATATCGCGGCACACCCGCGGCTGCGCGGTCTGCTCCGGCCACCAGCGGGACCTGATGCCGGCCGAGGGGCTGCTGGCGGGGATCGGCCTGGTGCTTCCGGTGCACGACCTGCTGCCGCCGGACCTGCTGTCGGGGCTTGCCACCCAGGGCTCGGGCGCCGGCGCGGGCGCGGCGCACCCGCTGTCGGGGGCCGGGGGCCACGGCGCGGGGGCGCCGGCCGCGCCCGGACGGCTGCCGCGGATCCCGCGGCCCCGGTCGGCGGGGATGGCGGCCGGCGCGCTGGCGGTGACGGTCGCGGTGCTCGGCGCCGCGCAGTTCTTCCCGGGTCCGCCGGAGCCCCCGGCGCCGCCGCACGCGGAGCCGGCGCCGGTCGCGCCGGTGGCGGTGGCCAGTGTGGAGGTGGTGACCCCCTCCCCCGAGCCGTCGCCCAGCCCGACGCCGCCGCCCCCGCCCAGTCCGTCGCCCTCACCCTCGCCCTCCCCCACGCCGACGGCGGCCCCGAGTCCGACCGCGCGCAGCATCGAGCAGCAGTTGGTGGATCTGGTCAACGCCAAGCGGGCGCAGGCGGGTTGTCCGTCGCTGCGGATCGATCCGCGGGTGCACACGGCGGCCCAGCGGCACTCGGACGACATGGCGGCCCGCGGCTACTTCGACCACGCGGGGCCCGCGGGTGACCAGCCCGACGACCGGCTGACCGCGGCGGGCTACGTGTGGAGCCGGTGGGGCGAGAACCTCGACCGGGGGAAGAAGTCGGCCGCCGACCTGGTGGACGACTGGATGGACGGGGGCATCCACCAGGCCAACCTGCTGGACTGCCGGTTCGCGGCGGTCGGGCTCGGCTCGGCCACCGGCGCGAGCGGGCCGCTGTGGACCCTGGACCTCGGTACGGCCCGCTGAGCGATCCGCCACCGAAGCGGCCGGGCGCGGAGGCCGGGCCGCCGGGTGCGGCGGCCCGGCTCAGCGGCCGGCGTCCGGCCGTCCCGCCCAGGCGGTGAGGGCCCGGACCCGCTCGGCCCGGCGGCGGTCCGGGGCGGTGGTGCGGGTGGCCCAGGCCACGTGCCCGTCGGGGCGCACCAGCACCTCGGTGACGTCCGCCAGCAGGGGGTGTGCCCGGCGGGTGGCGGCTGCGAGGGCGGTGACGCGCCGGGCCCAGCCGCCGCGGACGGGCCCCGGCCCGTCCGGTGCCCGGTCGCCGCAGGTGTCCCGGTCGCCGAACGATTCCCGGTCGCCGGTCAGGTCGAGCAGGACGAACCGGCCGTCCCGCAGCAGCTCGTGGACGCGGGTCGCGGCCGAGCCCGGGGCGGCCAGCGGGACGTCGGGCATCCGGTGCCCGGTCAGCGGGTCGGCGTCGGGCGCGGACGGCGGGTAGACGGTGTCGAGCCCGGCGACCTGCCCGGCGATCCGGCGGTTGACGGGGGCCAGTTCGAGCAGGCCGCCGATCAGGTCGCGCAGCGCCGCCCCCGGCCGCCGGTACTGCGACACCAGGGTCAGCTCCCACAGCAGGGTCTGCACCTCGGTGTTGGCGGTGACTGCGGCGCCGACCGGGTGGCGTTCGTCGTGGTAGGTGTCGAGCAGGCCGGGCGGCGCCCAGCCGTTGACCTCGGCGGCCAGCTTCCAGCCCAGGTTGGCGGCGTCCTGGAGGCCGGTGTTGAGCCCCTGTCCGGCCGCCGGGAAGTGGATGTGGGCGGCGTCGCCGGCCAGCAGCAGCCGGCCCTGGCGGTAGCGGGCGGCGAGCCGGGTGGCGTTGCCGAAGCGGGACAGCCAGCGCGGCCGGGCCACCCCGAGGTCGCTGCCGCAGGCACGCACCAGGGCGGCGCGCAGTTCGTCGGGGGTGACCGGCTCGGCGGAGGGGACCCGCATCCGCTCCGGGTCGATCAGCACGATCCGGGTGAGGCCGCCGGCCATCGGGACGGCCAGCACGCCGTGTTCGGCGGCGAGGGCGGGCCCGTCCGGGCCGATGACCTCGAAGTCGCCGAGCATCCCGGTCAGTGTCTCGTCGGTGCCGGGGAAGTCGATCCCGGCCGCGGTCCGTACGACGCTGCGCCCGCCGTCGCAGCCCACCACGTAGGCGGACCGGATCACCCGTACGGCGCCGTCCGGGCCGCGCACCTCGGCCTCGGCGGCGTCGGCGTCCTGACGGACCGTCAGCACGTCGTGTCCGCGCCGCGGGGCGGCGCCGAGCCCGGCGGCCCGCTCCTCCAGCACCTCCTCGGTGCGGTCCTGCGGGAGGAAGAGGGTGTGGCGGGGCGGGTGTCGAGGGCGGTGAGGTCCAGCCGGGTGGCCAGTCCGGCGAAGTGCCAGTCGGGCACGGTCCGGCCGAGGGCGAGGACCCGGTCGGCCCAGCCGCGCTGGTCCAGCACCTCGAGGCTGCGCGGGTGCAGGGTCAGCGCGCGGGAGTTGCGCTGCCGCGCGGTCCGCCGGTCGAGGAGTTCCACCCGCACGCCGGCCTGGGCCAGTTCCGCCGCGAGCATCAGTCCGGTCGGGCCCGCCCCCACCACGACGACATCGGTCTCGGTCACCATCGGTCCTCCCGCATCCTTTAGTGAACGTCGTTCACGTGAACGACGTTCACTATACCCTTCCCGGCGGGCGGCCCGGGCCCCGTACGGATGCCGCTCCGTCGCGCCCCCGCAGGCGCGGGCCCGGCAGGGCCTAAGGTGCGGGCCATGACGGAAGAAGCCGCTCACCACACCCGGCTCGAACGCATCCTGGGGATCCCGCTCGCACCGGACGCGGTCCGGCAGTGGCCGCAGAGCGGCGAACTGATCCGCGGCCGCGACCGGATCGCCGAGGTGGAGTCGCACTTCGTCGGCCTGCGGATCGGGATCGGGCGGCGGCACACCCACGGCGACACCGTCGTGGTCGAGTGGAGCACCGACTACGGCGACGGCCGGGTCTACCGCAACGTCTCGATCGCTGAGACGGCCGACGGCCGGGCCGTCCGGATCACCGATTACTGGGGCGAGCCGTTCACCCCGCCGGCCTGGCGCCACCCGCTCGCCGAGAGGCTCGACATGCCCCCGGACGGCCCGTGGCCACCGGGCAGTGCGCTGCTCCCGGACTGACCCGGAGCACGGCCCGGGAACAGCGTGTGACCGAGCGCTCTACCCAACCGGTATGGACGCGAAACACCAGGTTCGTCCACACTGATTCGACAAGACGGCAGGTCGGCCCCACGCCGGCACCCGACCGCACCCGGTCCCGACCGTCCTCGGCCGACGCCGCCGCGTGTGTATCCCACCCGGCGGCGCAGGCCGCAGCGCCAAGCGTGGCGGCTCCGCCCGACCGGGCTCCGCTCGCACCGTGCCCCGCCGACCGCCCTGCGGCCGGGCGGGCCCACGGGTCGCGAACCACCGGTGAAGCCCGTCCGTGTCCCCCCGCCGGACCGGCCAGCCGGACTCCGCCCTCCGCCCGGCCCCGCGCGTGTCCCACCCGCGCCGGGGCGCAGCCCAGGACGGAGACCGCGGAGGTCCGCACCGCAGCGGCCCCCGCTCCCCGAGGAGCTCATCCATGAGGACCGCCCACCACTATCCGACCGGCACGAGGTCCGCCTCGTACCTGCGCTGCTATCCGGCCGACACCTGGCGGATGACCGCGCACCGGGAGATGCTCAGCCGCCACGCGCACCGGCTCGGACTGCCGGAACCCGTCGTCTTCATCGACAACGGCTGCCGGTCGTTCGATCCCCTGCCCCGGCTCGAACAGCTGCTGGGTCATGCGGCCGAGGGGCTCTTCCACGTGGTGCTCATCCCGGGTTCCTGGGTCTTCAGCCTGGACGACACCGAGGCGCACCGGGTCCGTCGGCGACTGGCCGCGCACGGCTGTCAGGTACTGGAACCGCCGCGCGGCACCCGCCCG